>JAAYBO010000149.1 GCA_012730095.1 Clostridiaceae bacterium | reverse complement strand
TTTATCCAGTTGATAAACTGCCTTGCTGTTCTCGGCGACATCCCGTTATACATCATTTCCCACTGCATCGCTTTTTTGTTCAGAACTTCCGGTTCAATCTCAAGGTTTTCTTCTTCCGCCATTTTATTTACTATCGTAAGGTATTCATTTTTTATCGGGGATGAAAAAATTATCGTTATTCCAAATCGATCGGCCAGCGAAAGTTTTTCCTGCATGCTGTCCCTTGCCCGTATCTCATCATCCGGGTTATCCGAACTAAGCCCTATCCTGTCAGAAAACTTCTCCTTCACGAGGTGCCGCCTGTTTGAAGTCGCATACAAAAGGATATTTGAAGGCTTATGCTCAATACCGCCTTCAAGTACCGCTTTTAGCGCCGTGTATTTCTCTTCGTTGTTTTCAAAGGCAAGATCGTCAATGAACAGAATAAACTTAAGCCCTCTGTCAGAAAGCTGCGATGTAATTAGAGGTATCTGGTCAAGATATTCTTTCGGCACTTCAATAAGCCTCAGCCCTCTGTCGTAGTACTTATTGGCTATCGCTTTTACCATTGATGATTTTCCGGTGCCTCTGTCACCGTAAAACAATATGTTATTTGCCTCCATACCGTTAAGGAATATTTCGGTGTTCTTAACAGCTGTTTCCTTCTGGCTGTCCACAAGATACAGCCTGTCCAGCGCAATCGGGTCCGGGTTCTTTACAGGAACAAGTTTTTGTTTACGCCCATCCCAGGTAAAAAAGGAATGCTGTGAAAATACGCCCGCTCCGTTTTTTCCGTACCAGGACACCAAGCTTTCAAAACAGTGCTCTAAGGATTCTTCGTCCCCTTGCATAGGATTCCAGTCGGGAAGGCTTAAAACAGCTTCATAGACTTCCCTGTTTTCAATAAACTTTTGTTTTATATAATTCTTTATGTCGTCACATTTAACTAAAGCCAGGCTTCTAAGTATTGCCAGATCTCTTTTTGCCAGTTCTTTGATACCCTCGCTGCCTTCTATTACACCTTTTTCACAAGCAAGCGAAAAGATGTTTTCATCGCAGCATGCAACATTTTTAACATACTCATAAAAACCGGGAGCATTATTCTTTAATAATATATAGTATATCGTGCAGTATGAACTTAGTATTTGTTCTATAGTGCACTCAGGATTTTCAAGCATCCTCAAAAGGTTTATGAGGCTTTTAATTGCTTCATTTTCAAGAAGGTTACGGTATACACATATGGTTGCCGTCTTAAGCAGAAGTTTTTTTAACAAAATTATCACACTCCGGAAAAAGAAAATTTAATTAAAGAAATTTTGAAGCTCTAATATTTTTTTATTATACCATCATTGGACACAGAAAAGTAACTAAAAATTTGTTTTTACGGACAATCTGAGGGTAAATATATATTGTAAGGAATCTGAATATTATATTATTGTAAAGGGGATACTCCTATCAGGTATATGTAGTTTCCAAATATATTGAAAAGGGGTGATTCCGCCGAAAACAATGATTAACAAAAACCGTAAAGGAGATGGTCCGAAGCTTTAACTAAAACTACTGCGAAGGGAATGATTCCATTGCGCTAGTATTCTCTCTCAAAAAGGACATCTTCGATACAACACAGGAGGACTGTTAATATATGCACTACTTTTCAAAATCCTGTTCTGAGCAGATGCTCGCGGCAGGTTAGGCGGTTCGGTAAAGAAGCTTTGCACCGGGCCGCCTATTCATTTGTTAAGCTCTTGTTGACGTTATTACACCATAGCTTAAAAATGTAGCCTTTGAACATTATTCCCGCGGGTCCTGCTTCGGGTGTTTCGTTTCCCTGGTCGACAAAGCACATGCTAATAACACGCTATGGGTCCTTTTTTATTTTTGCTGAGAGGTCTCCATATCCCGGGTCGCCCATTAACCCGCTCCACAATTACCTGTTAGCAGCAGGGCGCTGGAGCATGTCACCCGTCGTCACCGAAAGCACCCGAATCACCCGCTGTGTTTTGGCATTATTACCGCGAGCTGCTTGTTCAGACGTAAGATAGAGCTATTGTGCAAAAACCTCTGCTTTCTTGATTCGATAATTTGCGTTATGATAAAATAAAATTAGCTTTATGTCCGGGGGAACGAGAATGGATAAATCAAACCAGTTTTTTGCATTTCTGTCACGCATGAAATATATTATGCGCTGGAGCCTGATGCGCAATACCAATTTCGAAAATATACAGGAACACAGCCACCAGGTATCGATTATAGCCCATGCGCTGGCCGTGATAAAAAACGTGTATTTCGGTGGAAGCGTTAATGCGGACCGCGTAGCGGTTCTTGCACTTTATCATGATTCAAACGAAGCGCTTACCGGTGATATGCCCACCCCGATAAAGTATTTCAACCCTTCGATACAAAAAGCGTACAAGGACATGGAAGATGTTTCGAAAGAGAAGCTTCTTACAATGCTCCCGGACAAACTAAGAGATATTTACCGCGACATTCTTTTTTACGATGAAGCATCGGATGAGGGCAGAATTGTAAAAGCCGCCGACCGCATATGCGCATATATTAAATGCCTGGAAGAGGAAAAAGCCGGAAACACAGAATTTAAAAAAGCTGCCGAAGCGACAGCTAAAAAAATTAAAAATATGAAAATGGCTGAAGCCGATTATTTCATGAAGCATTTTATACCAAGTTTCAAGCTTACGCTTGATGAGCTTAACGATTAATTTCTTATTCTCTTCTTATTCTTGCGCCAAGTGCCCTTAGCTTTTCCTCCATTTTTTCATATCCTCTGTCGATATGGTGTATACTGCTTATTTCGGTTTTACCGTCGGCGCAAAGACCCGCAAGAATCAGAGCCGCGCCGGCCCTTAAATCGGTAGCTTTAACCTGTGCTCCCATAAACGGCACCCGGCCTTCTATAATGGCGGTGCGCCCGTCAATCTTAATCTTTGCGCCCATGCGCTTAAGCTCGCTTATATGCATAAATCTGTTCTCGAATATCGTTTCGACAATCATGCTTGTTCCTTCAGCACGGCTTAAAAAAGAAGTCATTTGTGCCTGCATATCGGTAGGAAATCCCGGGTACGGATGTGTTTTTATGTCCACAGCTTTCGGGTTCGGGATCGATTTTACATGAACAACACCGAGTTCTTCCGAAATCTCAACACCGGACTCCCTGAGCTTTGCGCTTATAGGCTTTATATGTTCGGTCATTACATTTTCCAGTGTAACATTACCGCCCGTAATTGCAGCAGCGAGCATAAACGTTCCGGCTTCAATACGATCGGGTATTATCGCATGCTCTGTTCCATGCAGACGATCGGTGCCAACAACGCGTATCGTATCCGTACCCGCTCCTGTAACATTTGCGCCCATTGATACAAGCAGTGTCGCAAGGTTCACAATTTCAGGCTCGGTTGCCGCGTTTTCAATTATTGTTCGGCCTTTAGCCAACACTGAAGCCATCAATATGTTTTCAGTTGCCCCGACGCTTGGAAAGTCAAGGTATATTCTTGCTCCGGTGAGCTTTCCTTTAATACTTGCCTCGACATAACCATGGCCCGTATTTATATTTGCGCCAAGAGCGGAAAAACCTTTTAGATGAAGATCGACAGGCCTGCTTCCGATCGCGCAGCCTCCCGGTAGTGAAACCTTTGCTCTGCCTTTTCTTGCAAGAAGCGGACCCATAACAAGAAATGAAGCCCTCATTTGGTTAACAAGCTCATAGAGGGCTGTATATTTATTGATCGACGAAGTATTTACAATAATTTCCTTATCTTTTTTATTGAAGGTGGTATCGGCTCCTAATGAATTAAGAAGATTACACATTGTATGTACATCTTCAAGATCCGGAACATCTTTTAAAATGGTTTTTTCTTCTGTTAACAGGCATGCGGCCAGTGAAGGAAGAATGGCATTTTTTGCACCGCTTATCCGAACGGTTCCTTTAAGCGGAACTCCACCGTCAATAATAAATACGCTCATGTTTTCGCTCCCCTATTGTCTTATGTAAACTAAATTTCCAATCAGGCTTTATTCTGAGTTTCTCCAATAATATTATGTTCAATTTCAAACCGCTTTATTAAGGCGGTTTTTGCCGGTTCTTCCTTATAAATAATTGACATTTTTTTAGCACTTTAAACCATATTTACCTTTTTGGAAAAACCAACGGAATTACCAATCAGATTAAATCCTTATTTCTATTCTATCAGATTTCACCTGCCATGATAAGAATATTTTCAATAATAATAAATAATTCTGAACGGGTTATGGGAATTTTTGGCAAAAACATGCCGTCGCCTTCAGGAATAATTCCGTTGCTCAATGCAAAAGCTACGGCTGCTCGAAATTGCGGCCGAATTTCAGATGCATTCGGAATTTGCTCCAATATCCACGTTGAATCCGGTATATTTTGGCCTGTTTTTCTCCGGTATACCGCAACCGCGGCATAAGCGGCCTCTTCTTTACTTAAAAGAGCGTTTCCGTTCGCGGTTTCCGGCAGCAATAAACCGGCTCTTAATGCCTTTTCTGTAACATCGCCGTTTTCGTATTCATACGGTATAATATCCATTAAATGCTTTATCCCTTCACTTACGGTAAGTTCATTTTCAAACTCCTGATTGCCTGCAGGGATGGACGGCATCTGATACCTTGAAAGAATATTTTTGAGCGTCTGCTCTATTCCGCTTCCTGCAGTAATACCCGCAGGTTTTATCGCAGCGGCGGCGATAGCGCCGCTTCTTTTCGGGTACGCGGCAAATTTTTGCTGTGGAGCAATCCATGTATAATCAACATCATCCCATTTTAAGCGTACCGAATCGTAATGCCTGACTTTTATTTTGTCCGCTTCGACATCATTTTCTACAGGCAAAATCACTTTTACCGGTTTTATGAAATCTTCAAGTAAAAAGAAGCTTTCTTCATGCCCCGCATATATTTTCATTTCAGTTATCGGAGCCATCATCCGCATATTATTCTCGGGCCTTATATCACCCGGATTGGAACGTACGTCTATTCTTAACGATATATTTTTATGGCTTTGCTTAAGCCTGAAATATGTATCCTGCAAAAAGCATCCGGGGAAAACATATATATCAAATCCCGGTGTTCTTACAATAAGTGTTTGGCTTGTTCCTGCAAGTGTTTCCAATACCTCACCACCGAGCTCAAGCCTTATGATTTTTGTCGCCGGGGGCGGAACAGTCAAATCCACCGAAAATACACCGGTACCTGATTTCCTGATTTTTTCGGACAGCCTGTGCGCGTTAACATCAACAGCTTTAGCGTTCCATATTCCGTCAATTGCGATCGCGTCAATTATAAGCATGTCTCCTACTGGAATATCATCAAGCGGGACATCAGCATCATATTCGCCGCGGCCTTTTCTTGTTATCACCATTACAACATGGCTTGGTTCCGAGCGAAGTCCCGTATCGGCGCTGTACGAATAGAGCCTGGCAAAATACCGGTAATTTGATTTTAAGCCGGTAACCTGGTATTCCGACCCGTCAATATTATACTCAACGGAATCTGAAAAACCGGCGTTTTCGGAAATTTCAAGGATAAATGTTACCGATTCGTCCGGGAGCCATTCATAAAATATACTTGTCTCGGTTATTGCGTCATGTGTATCTTTTACACCAAAACCCCTTGGTTTCGGCGGGGGGCTGTATGGTTCAGTTCTGACCGCAATCGAATTGCTCCAGTCAGATTCGGTAAATCCGCCTGTTTCAGCCGGAGAGAGAGCCTGAATCCAGAAATAATAAACTGTATTTGCTTTAAGGGCTCCGATCCTGTATGAAGGCTCATATCGGAGCTGCTCGTAAGAAACTGTTATGGTTCCTGCTGCTTTCGTCCTGTCATCCTCTGTCGCATAGCTTATATTATAGCTGTATCCGGGCAGGTAGCTCCAGAACAAATCAACATAAGTGTCGGCCGCGATGCCTTTCAAATCCGTCGGCACAACAGGTGTTTCAACAGCCGGCGGGAAATCGGGCAGTGTTGTAACCAGCAGCGGATCGGAAGGGTCGGACTCAAGAAGCCCCGTGCTGTTTGATACTGTAACCCAAACAAGGTATGTTGTGTTCGGATCAAGCTCGCGTATAGGAAGCGGAAAGGCCTGCCATTCCTCAGGATCCAGATCCGGAACGAGCACCGGTTCAATTTGCTTTTGCAGCGAAAGGATATAATTCCGGCTCATATCACTGTACGATACGAAATCCCTTCCCGTTACCGATTTAACTATTTGAAGCGCTTGATCATACTCAACGCAGTGTATGTTTACCTGCCATCCGGCCGGATATTCAACCTTTCTTTCGGGTTTTTTGTTTTCATCGTCATCGGGAAGGCTTTGGTTTTCAATATAATCATCGTAATCAAACGAATTGTTCTCATTATAATAGCTTTCTTCCCTGCCTCTTTCGGGATCATCCTCGTTAACGACATACAGCCATTTCTTTAAACCTGAATGATACATTTCGAGCCATGATTTTTCAAGCTGCATTATTATTTCGTTTTTGCCGATCGAGTCCTCGCCCGGCTTCAGCCTGAACGGCGGCGAAGGCGGCGCAAGCGGTTTATCCATCTCGGTATCGGGGCGCGTTATTATAACCTTTATGGCCGGATCGGACGTATATGGACGCGATACCATAAAGCCGTCTTCGCTTTCAATAATGAAGTTCTTTTTTGCTATAAGAACTGCGTAATATATCGAATTCGAATCAAGGTTATTTATTGTATAGCGGTAACCGATAAGCCTCCCCGTTTCGAGTTCCCTAACCTCATTCGCCCGGGTCATCGTTAAGTTTGTAGCAATTCTTTTCGTTACAGGAAGCGTATTCATCTCTTCAATTTTGTCAACAAGATATAGATCGTAATAAACCTCGGTGTCAATCTTTCCGTCACCGGAAACAGGTACTCTCCACAAAAGGGTCGCACTGTTTGATGTCAGCAGGTCATCAAAGACAAGCGGTGCGGGATCGGCTGTCGGGAAGCTTTTAACAAACTCAGGCGCAGTCGGGTACTCCGGTATTTGTTCAACTAACGCCACTTTCGTTGACGAATAAAAGGGAACCGATGAACCGTCGGGCTTATATGCGACGGCTTCAATTGAATATGTGTATTTTTCAACATCCTCAGGTTTTAAAATCATTTCGAACCTGTCCCTGTCAATTACCAAAGCGAAAAATGTAGCGTTTCCTGCTTTGTCATGCCTGTACAGCTTATATTCAACCCTCGTAAACGTTGTGCTTCCTATTGATCCTTTAATGATAGGATCCCAGAAAAGCATCCATCTTACACCGTCGGAGGTTTCGCCCATTTTCTTCGCCCTTAAAAGAATTTCTGTTTTTACGCGTACAACCGGAAGCTCTTCCTCAGGTATAGAAGCTACATCGGTATTAACGAGCGGAATAACCTTAATTGAGTATTCCCTGCCCGGAAGTGCATTCGTATATATATATTCAAGACGCCCGCCCGAAACAGTTACCTTGCTGTTCTCTGTACCTATCTGCGATCCTATAATATCCGGAATCGACGGGGGCTGCGTGAACCCGGACGTGTCCGAAATCAGAATACGGTAGTCAATGCGACCGTCCGTATCCCATACATCATCCCATACGATTTTTATCTCATTTGTTCCTGATATCAATTCCGCACCGAACTCAAGATGCGTCAGGAATTTAACACGGTTTGATTTTCCGGACGTAAATGTATACTCTCCGAATTCGCCGTATGTGTATGATGAAGTGCCGTATAATTCATAAATTGTTCCGTGATCAAGCTCTATCCCATATCCTGACGTCGTAAAAGAAGTAGATGTGTTGCCAAGCGTTATTTGGGCCACATCATTTATAATTTTCCCGGAACCTCTTTCAATGCGGTTGAAATAAAATGTCTGTGACCTTTCCTTTGTCGCTTCGGGAGGGTATGTGGGCAAGTTCCACGAAAAACCCGCAAACCAGTTCTGGCCTGCTTCGCTTTCATAGCCTATATCCGAAACTCTCAAATTCTGGGGCGGTGTTGAAGGAATTACCTGCGCAAAGGCAAAATCCACAACAAAAGCAGCCAGCATTCCCAATATAATAATCCATACAACTATTCGCAATACTATGTTTTTTTTCATCATGCCGACGCTCCCTCCAATCACCATTCACCAAGCAGTTCTAATACCGAGATAACTTTTTCGATAAGCTCCCCTGTGGTTGCCATCCTGTCCGCCGTATACATATTATTGGGTTCGAGTGTTTCAATACCCAGGTCAAGCGCAATAATTAGACGGTTGTATAGATAATCCGGCATCGAATCGGCATTGTTTATATACAGCCTTTTCGACGGCCTTAACATCGCCGAAGGTACTCCCGTTTTATAACAGTATATCTCCACAACAAGGCAGGTTGCCTGTCCGCGGTTTATGTTCTGCCGAACCGCGGCCGCGGGGAATATTTCATTAAGCTTATAGTAATTGATTTTAGCCGGTATTGACAAGCCCTTTACCTCACTGCCGGTTTCTGTTACCGTTTCAAAAAGCAAAACGGCGTTTTCGGCTGAAACATAATCTCCGGGATACAAGGCTGTTGTACCAAACGCTTTGCTAAGATCATATTTTTGTGACAGAAGCTTGAAATCAGGATCAACCGTTCCATCAGGAGTCTGTATATTCACGGCAGGAAGATTAAAGACAGCATACTGCCCGGGCCTGTATGCGGTAATAACAATATAAGGGAATATCCAGGCCTTTATTCCTTCCGGTTCCCGCCAGGCAGGACGATCATTCGTAAGCATATAAGGCTCCGCCATACCTCCCGATCCGCTGTGAACTATTTTAAGCTTAATACCGCCCGGCGATTCAGGCACATCTTTATAACTTATCCTTGAAGCCGAAAAGCCTCTTCCTCCATCAATGATATCGTTGATATACATCGACAGTTCCTCTTCAACAATATCTATAATTTTAGTAATCATATTGTCAAGTTCGACATGGCTTATGTAGTTAAGGTTTGTTTCCTTTTCCAAAAATTTGGCAAGTTCTCTGTCAAGGATGCCGTACTTGAACGGGCCCGTTACTTCGGGTTCTTTCAGTATGTCATAAATAATCTCGTTAATTTCCGCATATGTACGTTTCATACCCATGGAAACGATTTTTATATCGTAAACCTTTGACGCATACGAATAACCAAACGGCACGGACGCTGATCCCGATGCTTTGCGTTCAACCGTAATCTCAAGCATCGTTTCTTTTACGCCAACCGCGCCGGACAGCCTTTTCAACGCGTCAAGGTCAAACGAATCACGCGTCACGGTTATGTCGCAGCCTGCCAGCTTAATTGTCAGACGGCTGTTATACGCCTGTATCGTTTTTAGAATGTCATACGGAATTAATATTTTATCAACGGCTGCCTCAGGGTTTTCCTTTGATATGTCTACGGTAATACCGGAATATCCCGATACCTGCATAAGGTTTGATATCCTTGAAGCCTTTAGCATAACCCTGTTAACAGCCCTGTTTTTTTCATTTACGGTAAAATAGAGCTTGCGCATCAGACTGTCGGCCTTTGTTTCAAACATGTCGCGTATTTCATCCTTCATGTGATCCTTATCATAATCACTCTGGCTGAAATCGGTTCGTATCGTGACAGGACCTATATGCTTCGAGTCTTCAATATTATGTGCCCAAATCTTTATATAATAGCGTGTGTTACTGAAAAGCGGCTGCCTCACATAGGTTCCATCGCTTCTTCTGCGTCGGGCACTGCTGATTTTCGCGTAATATAAGTATTTATCCTCTAAGCCGTCCTCCAGATATGCATTTGTCTTTTCAAGATAGAACTCAATACGGGTGCCGTCATAAAGGGTATAGCAATAATCCGTTTCCCCTGTCTTGTTATATTCAAGGGCCATATAACCCTCATCATCGTCGGTCCTGAGTTCAAGGAAATATTTATAATGTTTCTCACCGGCAAAACGTACTTCGATTTCATTTAAAGTATTTCTTGTTTTCATTTTAATTGGATCGCCTTCCGACCCGCCCCAATCTTCATCATCGCTGTCATACCAGTACTTTTTGTCTCCGCTTTTATAAAACGGCATTATGTCGTACCATGTGTCCGGGTCCAGATCGTATATTCTTATATAATACGTGCGTCCGTCCCTGACAACGGTATATTTGGCTTTTGACAGCTCAACATACGCTGATCTCGACTGGTATCCCTTCTTTAACATAATACCGACATTTTCAGGCGGTATATCTCCGTGAAGTCTCACGTTAAACCCAAGCTGCACATCGGTTACAACCTCAAAGAAATCAGGAGGCGCCACCATCCTTGTTGTTACTGGGATGCTTACCCAGTTGCTGTACCGGACTTCGTCGGTTCCCCTGCCGCGGACAGCCCTTAAGCTGAAGTAATAAAGGCGGTTTGGCCTTAAAAATGGCAGGTTTATCGGAAATCTCGCCACTCGGGTTTCGGGGTCATATTCAAG
>JAAYBO010000377.1 GCA_012730095.1 Clostridiaceae bacterium | reverse complement strand
TTAATGAAGGAAATATATTAATTAGGGCATTACCAAAACTCAACTGTCTAAAATTGTCGATAGTTAATAAATTATCCTTTGCATATCCGCACGAAATCCCACTTGTCCGTCCCGGATTTGGCAGCTTGTCATACTCACTATTCGAACGTAAAAGCGCTGTTAACCGCGGTGTAGGGTACCCTCCCGATCCATTCTATTATGACAGGCATACAATTGATTACGATCAAATAGCAGATATCGATGGAATGCTGAAACCTGGTTTCCCTGTTACCGTAACCAAGCCTGAAACAAAGGACGAACCAAGCGAGGACATCCGTATTGGTTACGGAACCTTCGCAAACGCCGGAGCTGTTTCAATCAGGTTTTGGTATCCGATAAAGATAGACTATTATGCTTTTGGAGAAATTACGCCGCCTCCTTCTATAACACCGACACCAACAACACCGGCATCCTCTGTAACTGATGATACATCAAAACAAATCGATTCATCTATGGAACCTGACGCAGATTGCGTTATAAAAGCCGATGAGCGCGGAAATGAAATGTTTGACGTTGAACAGGGTATCCCCGTGCGTGAAAACCTGTATGTGAACGCAAATGTCCGCGAGTACCTGTTTGACGTTTCATATAC
Source organism: Clostridiaceae bacterium (assembly GCA_012730095.1). Lineage (GTDB taxonomy): Bacteria > Bacillota > Clostridia > DSM-8532 > DSM-8532 > DTU069. The sequence continues at coordinate 1,205 of JAAYBO010000377.1, read as the reverse complement.
CGAACACTCGCACTCTGAAACAGAACAGGTAAAAGTGAAAAAGACATGGAACCTGAAATGGCAGGAAGATCACGGACATAGTAAAACGGAATACTGCGGTTCAGGAACGTCTTACCATACATCCGGAAGCTATTGCACCGATTCCGATGGCGATGGCGTTAATGATAGCTGCCCGGGACATGCATATAAAGGATGCAGAGATACCAACGGCGACGGTATAAACGATTCGTGCCCGGGACATAAAGTTTGGGTTCCAAAATGGGTCGAAAAAACAGATACTGTTGTCATATATTCAGACTTTTACGATGTTACAAGGAGCTATTCATATTGGACGGTTGATCATTTCGAGGCTTTCATACCAGAAAGCGTAACGGTATCAAACAACGCGCTGCCGGGTGGAAGTATTAAAATTCCTGCCCCTGGGATAAATACTCCGAATATATCACTGTCACACAGAGAAAACACTAATGAACATGTTCTGAATAACCCTTTAAGTGATGCAAAGACGGACGGAACGCTGAAATATGATTCTAACGCCGCCTGTTATGTTGTGGAAGTCAGCGACGGGTATTTAGACGGGGGAAAAACAAAACCATCGGTGCCGGGCATTACAAATCCCGGGCCAATAATAGAAAACAGAATACCGCAATATCAGGCTAAAAATGATTTGCTTGAGTTCAACGGGTTAACAATACTTGAAGATAAGGTTTCTAACACAGGGGACACAAAAGACCCGGAAAAGATCCCTAAAGCCACTGTATGCGGAGATAACACCTTTTTTAAGAATAACCTTACAATACCGGATAATATTTTGAACGGAATCCATAACAGCAGCGGTAAAATTTGCTACAAACGCGTTACTGAAACGGTAAATCCGGTATATGACAGTGAAATAAGTTATGAGATCCCTTCGATAAACAGTGTTACCGTGCATACGCCTGTTGTATGCCATGCAAGTATTATCGACGATAAGGAGAACGATCAGACGCTAAATCCTGATGACAGCCGAATAACAATTGTTTTGGGAAGGCCATCAAAAATAGCTCTTTATACGGTTGGTTCGCACCTGGATATCCCAGGCTATAACGATACACCTGGCGGCAGTATGGACTGCAGGAAATACACAGCTAAAAGGCAGGTCCTTTTTCCGTTCGATGTTTATGCCGGAACCGATAAATCCGATCCTTCATGTTTTGTTAAAAAGG
>JAAYBO010000015.1 GCA_012730095.1 Clostridiaceae bacterium | reverse complement strand
GTAAGCATAGTAATGATGGTCCCCTTATTGCTGATTTTTATTAACTCGTTAAAGGATAAAGCACAGGCAAGTTCAATGGGTATGGATCTGCCCAAAACTCTGCATTTTGAAAATTATCTTATAGTAATTGAGCGGGGTAAACTTTTGAGGTCATTTTTCAACAGCATGTTTTACGCAGGTTCGGCTATTCTAATTGCAATATTATTAACTTCTATGGCCGCTTATGTTTTAGCAAGGAATAAGACAAGACTCAACAGATTTTTATACTTTTTTATCATTATGGGATTGGCAATGCCTGTTAATTATGTTTCATTGATGAAGGTTATGCAACTGACGCACCTTAATAATACACGAATCGGGATAGCTTTGCTGTACGCTGCAATACAAGTGCCAATAAGTGTATTTTTGATTTATGGCTTTATCGGCACTATCCCTCTTGAACTCGATGAAGCAGGAATACTGGACGGCTGCAGCCCAATAAGGCTTTACTTCAATATAGTTATGCCGCTGCTTAAACCTGTACTCGTAACCGTAGCCATATTGACATTCATGGATGCATGGAACCAGTTTTCTATTCCGCTTTATTACCTTAACAGCTCGACTAAATGGCCTATGACGCTGGCTGTTTACAGCTTCTTTGGCCAATTCCACAAAGAATGGAATCTGGTAAGCGCGGATATTTTGCTTACAAGCTTGCCAGTCTTAATAATATATTTGCTTGGGCAGAAATATATAATTTCGGGAATGACGGTTGGTTCTGTAAAAGGGTAAAAGCAGCTATAAAATTCATAGTAAATACTGCGTTAACTAATTTTAACTGTGTCATGCAATTTTGTATTACTTTTTTCCACTGCAGCCAGTTATATTATATTGTTTTTTTGCTGCCCTGCGCTCATTGTCAAAATCATAAAAAATACACGAGCAGGCTATAAGTGAATGTTGTTTTACAGTATATTGGAAAGGATTGCTGCAAATAGATAATCTGTTTTGCAGCAACCCTTTTTCAAAGAATATCCGGCAATTTATAACCGTAAGACTTATTTTACAAGTGCATCATATGCAGTCTGATAGAGCCTGACATATTCCTCGTAGTTGAGCTTTGACAAACCGGATATATATGTATCCCAGTCTTTATCAACATCTTTTTTGCCCGTTATGAATTCAACAATTGATGTTTTTACGTAATCATTAAGTGGTGTGAAAATCTGGTTTATTTTTGACGAGTCGTCGTTGTTCATCCAGAAAGACGGCATCTGGTCAACATCAGCCGCGTATGGGAGGAGCTTAATCGTAGCGCGGTAAAGTCTCGCCTCGTAATTTGTCGGATCATATATATCGCCTTCAACCTGGAATGTGGCCTTCCAATTAGGTTCTATCAATCTCATTGTCCAACCCCATGTGTCATTCGTCTTAGCAACTTCGCCGCTGGTTTCGAAAGTGAGATACTTACGCGTAGCGGGTGTTACCCCATCCATTCCTACCGTACCCGGATCAGCATCATCCCACTGTTTGCCCTTAATTCCAATCTGGCTTCTTACGGTAATCTCTTCCGAACAGAACAGATCCGCCCATCTTATAGCAACATCTGGACGTTTGCATTTGTCCGTTATCACAAATTGAGCGCCGCTTAGCCGAACATCTTTTGCATAGGGAGTGCCCCTATAGCCATTCGGCCCTTGAAGAGGAAAAATATTATCATACTGTTTACAGCGTTCAATATTGTTTACACCGACAAACATTCCTAAATGCCCCGCAGCGGCGGCTCCGGCTATAGCTACACCTTCGTTGTTGCCTATAGCAGATAATTGCTGCTCATTTTGGGTAAACGCCGCGGGATCAATCAAACCTTCATTATAAAGAGTTGCAATGTACTTTAAACCTTGTTTAAAGCCGTCTGTATTCGCGCAGAAAGAAACCTTGCCATCCTTCAGTTTCAAGAGAGTCCCATTATCATAGTAATCAAAAGCATTCAACAAAAATAAGTAGGGATCGGCATTCCATGTGTTGATTGCTCCGGTCAACGGTATTTCATCCTGCTTGTTATTACCATTCGGATCCTGTGTTTTAAAAGCTTTCAATACACTATGAAAATCTTCCGTTGTCACAGGCATGTCAAGTCCGAGCTTCTCAAGCCAGTCCATATTCATCCAAAGCTTCATGGAAGCCGCTCCATGTCCCGTAGTTCCGGAATCGGCCGCAGGAATACCGTAAATATTGCCATCGAGAGAAGTCATATCATTTTTGTATGATGGATGCTCACTCCACCTTTCCTTAAGATTGATTGCATATTTATCAATTAAATCGTTAAGCGGTATCAGTATTTTTTCTTCTGTCCCGTATTTTACCAATTCTGCATTATTGAATAAGCCTCCAAGTATAATTTCAGGATAATCATCACTGGCAAGAAGCAGATTTAATTTTTCTTTTGCGCCGTCATTCGGAGCAACCACCATGTCAAGGTGTACATTTGTCATTTCTTCCATTTCAGTTGTAAATGTATTGGTCTTAACGTCAATCATTCCGGTAGGCATTTGCATAATAAAAGCGGAAATCGTTGTTTTTTCTGGAGTAATTGGCAAACCCGAAGAAGCCACGCCCGGTGATTCAGTATCGGAGCTGCTCTGTACGATATCATTGATTTCTGTCCCAGGCTTCTGAGTGCTTCCGCAAGCAACAAGCGAAATCGCCATTAATAGAACCATGAGCATTGAAAGCCAATTTTTTGTTCTCATTTTTCCAACTCCCTTCAATTCTTTCTTCATTGTTTCATCCTCCTAACAAAGTATTATTTAAAAAATAATAATGGATCCAAAATTATTTTTATCGCGTACTTATTAACCCCTGAAAAGCACACTGAAGATTTAATTCCCGATTGTTTATTTATCGGCCGGGATGATCTCCAGTGAGAGGAGCTGTAAGCCTTTCAAGTTTCTCCGGTTGATCTTCAATGCCCGCAATTCTGCTTTATCACGCAGCGCCGTATCATAACT
>JAAYBO010000148.1 GCA_012730095.1 Clostridiaceae bacterium | reverse complement strand
TTCTGATAACCGCCGGTCACAAGTACCTGCTCGTCCCCTGCGATCAAAGCGTGGGCTACAATATCCTCGATTCTAAAGATATGCCAGATAGAATAGGACAGTGTCTTACTGTGGTAACCGTTCGCATTCGCATATGGCATCTGATAAAATGCCTTGGCAGGATACCCGTTAACGATCTGTGAAACCTGTTCAAACAGCTCTTTCCGCAGCTCGATGAGCAGTTCTATTGCGTCCTTATACGTAGTTTCTTTTCCAAGGTAAGCCTGGATCTGTTTATTCTTCTCCGACCATTCCTTATTCATTGCGCTTTCAGCCTCCTTCAGTTTATATCTGATTGTGTCATTGCATCATGTTTTCATTATTTATAAAAGGCTCCCCGCCATAGACGCATCTGCCGGTAATTGGGAGCCTTAATTTGTTTAGTCAGACAAGTACGAACATCAAACCGGCTCATGGTAATGATATTTCTTGAGAATTCTTCCGAAAACCAGGCATATCACCATACCTATTAATCCAAGCATGAATATCATCATGCCTGCTCCGGAACCCTTTCCCAAGCCGAACATGGCAGCCATTATGCTTTCCGTAGAAACACGTTCCATGAATGGTTCACAGATTACATCAACCATCCAGCCGCCAAAGAAATATCCGATAGGTATAGTGAAGAACTGCAGCGTATTTCTGCAGGCATATACCCTGCCCTGCATCTCTGCCGGTATTGTTGTTCTCACAATAACATCCAGATTAGTACTCATCAACGGGACAGGCAAATATCCGAGTATCTGCGCAATACACCATGTGATCGGAGTTCTTGTCAAAGACATCAGAAAGTTATCTGTTGTCAGCGAGAACAGCATTGTTGCTACGATAAGACGTATCCGATCTTTTGGCGGCGGCAAGACGGATGATATCAAACTACCGGTAAGCATAGCTATTCCGGCAAAGGAAGTGACGATTCCCAGGATCGCCTCTCCGCCATTTTCTCTTGGCAGAATAAACGCAGGAAGCACCGCATCAAAAGCGGACGCAACCAGATTGACCCCGGCCAAAAACAAAATCAGCATCAGTACCATTCTGTTTTGGCACAGGCATTTAAGACCAGCCTTTGCAGACGCGAACAGCGTTTCTTTTTCTCCTGCGGCAGAAGCTTTTACCGGTGGAATATGTACAAACAGCAATAACGAAAAAAACGCGACGAAAAAAGTGCTTAAATCCACTGCTATTACAGCATCCATACCACCAAGTGCATAAACAGACGCAACGAGCATCGGGTGCAGAATGGTGATCAGCGATCCGGAAAAAGATCTCAGGCCGCTCGTCTTCTGGTAATACTTTTTTGGCGTAATCAGCGTGTTAGCGACATCACTTGCCGGTCTCTGAACCGTGTTCATCAGCCCGTTTACCGCATTCAGCACGTACAAATGCCATGTGCGGAGTGAACCTGTTTTCAGAAGAATAAACACCAATACCGTACAGCAAGCTGCGAACGTATCACAGACCAGCATAGTCCTTTTCTTGTCCCATTTGTCGGATAATGCCCCGGCAAAAATGCTCATTATAACGTACGGCGCATAGGAACAAATGGTCAGCAGCGCTGTTTGGAGCGCCGACCCGGTTTCCTGGTACAGCCAAAGTGTCAACGCGAAGTTCGTCATTGCGCTGCCAAGCTGTGATAACCCCTGTGTGCTCCACAATATATAAAAGTTCTTTAGCTCATGTATTCTGTTTTTCATTTTGACTTTGCTCCTTTGATTTAAAATTTTTCTCATATCAAAGTGCAAAGCCTGAGGATAACAGCCTATGAACGGCTCATAGCTCCATGCAGTATCCTCAAACCTTGCATGGAGCTTCTGCGCTCATTAGAATCATATGATCCTCCTCTTAATGTATCCCGTAACGGAATAAACCGATTTCTGCTATGATATCCATATCATAGCGAAAACCCAATATTAGCCAATCATTGCTTAAAGAATATTATAACAACAACTTAACCTATCGACAACTAAATCGGGCTCAACGACCATAATTATCTAAAGAATCCTGGTCTGGCAGAAAAAGTTTATGTAACAAAATAGAGCTATCTTAAATAGGAAGGTTTTAAAAAATCACAGCATTCATTAATCATCCTGTCTATCATGCGATTAATAATTTTACTTCCTTTATCTTTTGTTGCAAAAGAAGGATAGCCCAAATTTCCTGCATAACCCTCAGGTAAACTTTTTTCTTCATGAAATAAGTATTTTTTGAAATCATCAAACTTTATATCATGCTCCCGGACTAATTCCATTTTCACCTTTTCGGGATACAAAAATAAAGCAACCGATGTTTCAGCTTCACAGGCATGTCTGACGGAAGATGCTTCTCAAGTATATCTGAATATTCAATGTCGGAAATATCGTATAGCTTAATGTCATCGGATATTTTTTCCATCGCTTGTATGTGTAATGGATCACCGTGATATGTTAGCAGCAGAAAATGTTTAAACCCTTGCTGCCTCCACCAGTCTGTTATTGATACTATTATTCCCCTCAGGGTTTCAGGCTTTATCGATGTAGTCCCTGCCAAATGCACATCACAGGGAAGATTAACGCCATAGTTTATTGTAGGAGCAACCAGCGCATTAGTTCTTTCGGATAAAATATTGGCCATATATTCTACGATAAAAGTATCATTGCCCAGGGGTAAATGGTATCCATGCTGTTCACAAGTCCCTACGGGAATTATCAAATTATCAATAACCTCTGATATATGTTTTTCGACTTCATTCCATGTCATATCAACCATTAACATTTTTTTATCCTCCTTAAGCATTTCACAAGAACCCGCTTCCGGCATCAAACTGGCGCTTAACAAGCTTTTATTACTTTTTACTGAATAAGTACTTCCAGTCCCCGGTTTTGCCCAAAGCTTTGCAGTTCAGCGTATAATACTGTCCCTCCCCAATCCATGTTACAGGAGCAGCCATGCGTAACCGTTCTTCCACACTTATCGAATTGTCTTTAAGTTCTTTCGCCACTAATGTATTGCGGATTTTACATATAAAGGCCTCGCTGTCATCCAGCGGTATGGAATGCTTAACTTCAAGCTCAAATACCCACGGACTGTTTTTCAGCACTGGGACGTTCAATACCGCGCCGCGTTCGGTTTCAATCGGAATATTCATTTTCTCCTTGCTATATCCTTCCGTGTTGCCCAGATAATCCGCAAGGGGCAGCATGGATTCGCTGACCAGGTTAGCGGAAAATACTTTGCTTACCCGGATACGATCTTTTGTTAATTTCTCGCTGCCAATACAAGCCATAACCCCCAATTCGCCGTCCCAACAATAACTGAACCAGCAAAACAGGCCAAAGTTCGGTGTTCCGTCCTCTTTATACGTACCATACAGAAACAATGTTTGCGGACAAAATTTATTTTCCGGTCCGACAGATATTTTTTCCATTATTCTTATACTCCTTCCTTTTCAAGGTTTTTTATGATTCGTCTGAGATGGTTTTCAAAGCTGATGATTTCATCATCCGTAAAGCCGTCATAAAATATTTCGTTCATTTTATCCGATATCAAGTCATATTTTTCACGGTATCCTTTTGCTTTTTCCGTCACCGATACTAATATCTGCCTGCGGTTTCTTTTGTCGGGTATTCTTTCTATCAATCCACCTGTTTCCATGCGGTCGAGCATACTGGTAAGTGTAGTTTTAGCCAATGAGGTCAACCGGCTAATTTCCGTAATTGTTAACTGTCCATGCTCCCAAAGTACATAAAGTATGCGGCCCTGTGCACCATTAAATATGTCGACGCCGCTTTCTTTCAGCAACTTTTCAAATACCCGTCCGCTAAGATGTCGAACTCGTGACAAAAGGAAACCTCCATAAGTCTTCGTTACAATCACCTCCTATATAGTAAAGTTCTATATGACACAATACTATATAGAACAATAGTTGTCAATAACATTTTAGAACCTGCCGACAAACCAATAGTCTGTCTAACTCTCCAAAAAACCTGTACATAAAAAGTAAAAAAATATACCCTCGATATGTATCATAGACATATAACGAAGGTAGATTTTGAAGGGACAGTGATAAACAAAAATATGGACTAAATTTTGTTAAAACCTCTCAAATAGAGGAGATTCTTAATTATTTCATAGGATTTCCACCAGTTTTCGGCTATCGGCCACTCTTCCAGATAGGCAGTCCATTTCCATGTAATAT
>JAAYBO010000147.1 GCA_012730095.1 Clostridiaceae bacterium | reverse complement strand
TTATTTTTTACAGCAAGACATGAGCTAAGATTAACTGCTGTTGTTGTTTTTCCCACACCGCCTTTTTGATTGGCTATTGCAATAATTTTCGCCACGTCTAATCACCTCGTATTGATAGTAAACCGTTTTAATCACATTTAGCCAGGCAGAAGATGGACCCCTGCCCCATCTCTTTTAATCATATTTCAAGCTTTTTAATTATATCATATGATATGGAGTATGAAAACCAATGAAGTTAATAATATGGTTATCTGTCAGGGAATTCGTTAATGATCAAACGTGCATCATTCCCTTAAAAGAACTAATGTGCATAGTGGAATGTAACTTAGAGATAGTAACAGGTTTTTACGCCTCGTTTTACAATGGTTCTTTACAATTATTGATAAGTAAATTCTTTATTAAAGAAAGAATGTTTCACGTGAAACATTCTTCTTTATGCAATATATATATGATATTTCCTTGTTTTAAATGTCAAGGTTGGCAACCTGTTTCGCATACTTTTGTATAAACTCTTTTCTTGGTTCAACTTTTTCTCCCATTAATATTGTGAATATCTCATCTGCTATAACTGGATTGTTTAAATCAACCTTCAGTAATTTTCTTGTTTCAGGGTTCATTGTTGTTTCCCATAATTGATCCGGGTTCATTTCGCCCAACCCTTTATATCTTTGTATTGCTATACCAGGATCTCCCTTTTCCCATCCTTTTTCATTCATTAATTTATTAAGATCGCGATCATTGTATACATAGTGCTCTTCTTTTCCTTTTTTTATCTTGTATAATGGCGGCTGCGCTATATAAACATGGCCGTTTTCAATTAGTTCTTTCATATACCTGAATATAAAAGTAAGAAGCAGTGTTCTTATATGCGATCCATCAACATCGGCATCAGCCATAATAATTATTTTATGATATCTTAATTTTGTAAGATCCATATCTTCGTTAAATCCAGCTCCAAGTGCCGTTATTATAGGAGTTAATTTTTCATTTCCATAAATTTTATCTGCTCTGGCTTTTTCCACATTCAGCATCTTTCCCCATAGCGGCAAAATTGCCTGAAACTTTCTATCTCTGCCTTGTTTAGCAGAACCACCTGCTGAATCTCCTTCGACAATGAACAATTCACAAAGTTTTGGATCTCTTTCCTGACAATCCGCAAGTTTTCCGGGAAGCGATGTCGTATCAAGAGCTGTTTTCCTTCTTGTCAGCTCCCTTGCTTTTCTCGCCGCTTCTCTCGCTCGCGATGATGTTATTGATTTATCTATGATTATCTTTGCAGTTTTTGGGTTCTCCTCAAGAATATATTGCATCTTTTCGTTTAAAACTGTTTCTGTAAATGATCTAATATCCGCATTACCAAGTTTTGTTTTTGTTTGTCCCTCAAATTGGGGATCCAGAAGCTTTACATTAATAATTGCCGTTATTCCTTCTCTTATGTCCTCTCCGGATATATTTTTCTCATTCTCCTTTAAAAAATTATATTTTCTTGCATAATCATTTATAACCTTTGTTATTGCGGATTTAAAACCTGTTACATGTGTTCCGCCTTCTGTAGTAGCTATGTTGTTTGCAAAACTGAATACATTTTCAACGTAAGTGTCAGTATACTGTATTGCAATTTCTATTTCAGCATTTTCCTTCTCAGCGTTCAAATAAATTATATCATTATGGATAGTATTCTTATTCTGATTTATATATTTTACAAAGGAAACAATTCCTCCTTCGTAATGCAGTGTTGTTTCTTTTCTTTCTTCATTGCGATCATCAATAAGCTTAATTGTTAAGCCACGATTTAAGAAAGCAAGCTCTCTGAATCTTTTTAATAGTGTTTCGTAATCAAAATCAATTTCATCGAAGATCTCCGGATCAGGCTTAAATGTAGTAATAGTACCATCTTTTTCACAATCACCTATTACTTCAACTTTAGTTACCGGAACGCCTCTTTCGTATTTTTGCCTATATATCTTTCCGTCACGCATTACCTTTACTTCCATCCATTCCGACAATGCATTTACAACTGATGCTCCTACTCCGTGAAGACCTCCGGAAACATTATAACCTTCTCCGCCGAATTTCCCTCCCGCGTGTAGTACAGTATGGACAACCTCAAGTGTCGAAATTCCCATTTGTGGATGCATTCCTACAGGTATCCCTCTCCCGTTATCTATATTAGTAATGCTGTTATCCTTATTAATTACTACTTGTATTAAATCACAATAACCTGCCAATGCTTCATCAATACTATTATCCATTATCTCATACACAAGATGGTGCAGCCCTCTTGAAGATGTCGTGCCTATATACATACTTGGTCTTTTTCTAACAGCTTCTAAGCCTTCAAGGACTTGTATCTGTTCATCTCCGTAATACTTTTCTTGTTTTACAGGTATTTTCATATATTCAATATCCTCCGTACATTTTTTATATGTTTGCAATTTTTTTTCTGTTTTGCGTTTTGTATCTTTTAAGTAATGTGTTTGTTGATATTGGAGACAATATTATTTTGCTTTTGTGCTTATCCTGGATAACAATAAATGATTTTGGCATCTCTTCAACTGCTAAAGTAACTATAAAACCTTCTTCTTCAGATACTTTTAAAAAGTTTCTTGTATCATTTGATACGGTAGTTTTTTCAATATCCATTATCGCAATAATATCTTTAGCAAATACTATATAATCTCCTCCCACATGTAAAAACATTATATCACCATTCCCCGATATATTGTATATTTTCCTATTTCCATAGTCAACATCATGTACTTACTTCTATTATTTTTCCGTCACATACTTTTATATATGAAATATTATTTTGTAATAGTGCATTGTATTTTGTTTTTTCTGTAGTCGTAATAACGGTTTGTCTGTTTCCGATCAGCTCAAGTAAAAAGTTCTGCCTTTTTTCATCCAGTTCAGACATGACATCATCCAAAAGAAGTAATGTTTTTTTTCCAATCTTATCCTCCATTATACCCATTATCGCAATGCATAAGGACAGTGCTATAGATCTCTGCTGACCCTGTGAACAATACATTCTTGCGCTTTTTCCATTCAGTAATATTTCCATGTCATCCCTATGAGGCCCATATATGCTGCTTCCGATTTCAATTTCTTTTTCTCTGTTATTTTTTATTGTTTCTAACAAATCTTTATAATCTACTTGTATTTTATCCAATTCTTTAAATGTTTTGTATTTTATTGTTATCCTCTCTTTGTCGTCCGAAATTCCTTTCATTATATTATTCATTCTGCTTTCCAGTTCCTCTATTAGCAATTGCCTCTCTTTTACTATTTTAATTCCTGCCATTGAAAGCTCTTCATCCCATATATCAAGCTGTACTTTTTCGTTTTTTCCAGTCTGTATTTGTTTTAAAACTATATTTTTGTTTTTTATTATCCTGTTATATCTTTGTAGATTTATCAGGTACTCTTTCTTTATCTGACACAATACTATATCCAAAATTCTTCTTCTCTCACCTGGAGCGCCTTTAACATAAAGAATACTTTCCGGAGAAAATAAAACAGAAGGAACAACACCAAGCATCTCAGAAATTCTTTCCTTTTTTACACCGTTTATAAAAAGTTCTTTTCTTTTCCCTTTTATATACTTTATATCTATATTTTGACTATACCCGTTGGCCTCAAACTCGAGTAAAACTCTGAAATGGTTTTCTCCATGCTTTATCAGTTCATTAATATTATTTGTCCTATGGGATTTCCCTGTTGAGGTCATAAATAAAGCCTCAATTATATTTGTCTTTCCCTGTGCATTATCACCATATATAAGACTTGTATTATATGCAAAATTTATATCAGCTTCACTGTAGTTCCTGAAATTCTTGAGATATAATCGTTTTATTCTCAAAAAACCACCATCCTGCCGTTCACCTTCAACAGGGCACCTAAGCAATAAACGTATTCTCTTTTTACTGTTAAAAAACAGAGGAGTTTGTTTAGCAATTTTCAACACACCCAGCTGCATGAGCAGCGTATCGCAGCGGAACGAACAGCTCTGTTTAGACGTGATAGGATACTTTTACTTCCACCTGTATTTCTTAATCGATCCTTTACCCTGCTTTATTAATTCGACATTCTTACCGGTAATACCATAAATAAGTAATTATCCCCGGATACAGGTTTTATTACACTGGGCCCGATTGATGAACTGAATGATATTACTATATTTTCATCATCAATAACGTTCAATGAATCAAGCAAATACCGGGGATTAAATCCTATTGTCAAATCATTTCCGTCTATTTCCACATCAATCTCTTCTTTTGAAATTCCAACTTCGGCATTTGTTGTAATCAATAATTTATTATCAGCTATATTTAGTTTTACCGGAAATCTTTTATCATCGCTTGTTATTAAAGAGGCTCTTTCAATTCCCTGTGTTATTTCATTTACACTAACTTCTATTACCGTTTCATATTGCTCCGGAATAAAACTACGGTAATTCATATATTCGCCGTCAAGTAGGCTGGAAATAATCCTGCAATTATCTATTTCAAACAATGCCTGATTTTTTGACAGCGTTATTTTAACTTCTTTATCCGTTGCTTCCAATATTTTTTGTATTTCATTTAGGTTTTTTCCGGGGATAACAGCTTTGAAGCTTAGATTTTCTTTTATTATTGTTTTGGCTGCGGCCAGACGAAAACCGTCAAGTGAAACTACGGAAAAATCACCATCTGCTGCTTCCATAAGAGAACCCGTTAATATCCTTCTGTTTTCGTCATCACTTATAGCATATATTGTTTTTCTAATCATATCCCGTAACGTATTTTGAGATATACTAACCTTATTTTCCTCATTAACTTCAGGAAGCATCGGATATCCCTCTGCAGACAAACCTTTAATTTCAAAATACGAATTCACGCATTCAATAGTTACAACAAAATTATCTTTTACATGTATAAATACTTCAGAATCGGGAAGCCTTCTTACAATATCTCCAAATATCCTTGAGTTTACTACTATTGATCCCTTTTCTATGCTATCTGCCTGCAAAATGTATTCTATTCCAAGGTCAAAACAATTTCCCACTAATTTTACATTTTC
>JAAYBO010000146.1 GCA_012730095.1 Clostridiaceae bacterium | reverse complement strand
TCTATGTGAAAATAAATCATGATCTAAAGCGTGTTGTTGGTAGGTGCTTTGTCGCACAAGTAAACGAAACATCCGAAGCAGGACCCGCGGAAATAATGTTCGGCGAACTATTATACAATAACGTCAACAAGGAGCTTCATTTGCAAGAGCTGCATTTTCGCTATAGTTTCCGTTATTGTGCAATAGTTCCTCTAATTACTGTACTGTTTAAACCAGGTAAACAGCGGGTGATTCGGCATATTAATACCTTTGGTTTTCAAGTTCGATAAGCGCGCGCCCGGCCGCTATATAGTCTGAAAACGGTATATTGTCGCCAAAGGCGCTGAAAAGCGGCTCATCCGATATCTTGTCGATAAAAAAGCATAGAATCAGATCCTTATGCAAAAGATGCTTGATGCTTTCATATTCCTTTATCACCGCCGTAATACCGGAAACCTTTTTTATCCTGTTGTATCTGGCGGTCGCTTCATGATGCCTGTTTAAAAGTTCCTCGAAAAAGTCTTCGGAATTGTATATTTTATATTGATCCATGCCATATACTTTTGCTGCAAACTCCAAACCCGCAATAGTTTGCAGGTTAAACTCTGTTAAAACTTCATTAAAATCATCGGTCTTAAAGTAATATCTATGACCTTGCAGCTTAGAAAAAGCTTTAAGCGTATCAAGATAACCAAGCAGGATATTCTTTCTGATTCTTTCTTTGTCAAACTCAAAAATTCCGCCAAGAGATTCAGAAGGACGGATAAATTTTATATAAACGTCCTTGCTGATTAATCCCCTCCTCATTCCAATTGCCGAACTGTCTATAACAATAAATCTTTTATAGTTTGCTTTAATCATCATATTAATTGGCAGATTGTCATATAAACCCCCGTCAAGAAAAACATTTTCGCCAATTTTCTGTGCCCTGTAAATGGGGAAGCAGGCGGATGCCAATAGATACTGAATGAATTCTTCTTTTTTTATGTCTTTTTTCAATATTTCCAATGGTTTATGATCCTTTATAGAGTATGTTACGAGACCAAAATCCATATCTGATGCGTATATTTTTTCCAGATCAAGATTTTTTTCAAGAAGCCTGCGTAATGGTTCGTTACTGAAGCCTTTATGCCGGATATAGTCCCTTGCTACCTTAACAACGTTGGAAATGCTGAATAGGCTTTTATTTTTCTTCATATCTATATTAGCATCCATTACATCATCAATATCAATATTGAAATAGAGCTGTTCCATTTTCTCAATATCGCCCTGGATAATGAATGCGGCGTTTATAGCACCTATTGATGTTCCCGCAATCGCCCGTACGGAAATGCCTGTTTCTTTTAATGCATTCCATGCTCCCAGTTGATATGCACCTCTCGTTCCTCCCCCAGCGAGAACAAGACAATAACTTTCATTCATTTTACAGCACCACCCGTATTTGATTTTTGCTGCAGTTAGCTGCAAATACTAAAAAATCGAACCTGTGATTATGGCGTGCATTCAGCGGTGAAATCATTAAGGACATATGGACGTAGAACATCGGCAACAACACTATATCCTTGAATTGTAAGATGAAGCCCTTCCACCGTGTATTCGGTTTTGATATTCCCGCTTCCATCCACAAGGTGGCTGTAAACGTCGATATATGTTATTTCCATTTCATCCGCCATATTTTTGAGTTTGTCATTCAGCCTTGAAATATCTCTATTGTTTCTTTTCCTAACAATGAATTTTTTTATTTTTTTGTCTTTTAATAAAGAAACCGGGTACACTGACTCCAGATATATTTTAGTTTGCGGGCAATTTCGCTTAATTTCCGATATAATTTTTCTTATGTTCCCGGAAATATATTCCACAGACTTTTTATTTCCAAGGTCGTTTGTCCCTATCATTAAAAAGATTTTTGACGGAGATAATTCATAAACGCTTTCGGCAAGACGGTTCAGCACTCCATCGGTTGTGTCACCGCTTATACCCCTGTTTATTACGTATACTCCGGGGAAAAACTCGTTTACACGGAAAAAGTCTGTTATCGAATCCCCAAGAAAGACAATAGAACCCGGTTTCGCAACTGCATTAAGATGTGTAAATACGTTTTCTATTGTCCTTTGATAAAACTTGATAATCGGATTCATTGCTTTCACTCCATATCTTACAATCGCCGGTATACAGCCTTACCGTTTATTATTGTTACATCCACTTTTGTTTTGTAATCGAACGGATATCCGCTGAATATAACAATATCCGCATCCTTTCCGGGCTCAAGACTTCCAACTCTTTCATCAATTCCCGCAGCTTTTGCGGCATTTATAGTTATCGCCTTAAGTGCATCCTCTTCGTCCATGCCTTCCCTTACTGCGACAGAAGCAGATAACAATAAATGCTGTATCGGTACACATGGGTGATCTGTCATAATCGCAACCGGAATCCCTTCCCTGGAAAGAATTCCCGGAGCCTCAATGTTCTGATTTCTCATTTCAATTTTCGATCTGTCGGTCAGCAATGGACCCAAAATTACCTTAACATGTTTTTCCTTTAGTATATCGGCAATCATATAACCTTCGGTACAATGATCTATTGTAATATCCAGATTAAATTCCTCGGCTATGCGAAGCGCTGTAAGAATATCATCCGCCCTGTGAGCATGAACCTTCATTATCAGTTCGCGTTTCAGCACAGGAATTAGCGTCTCAAGCCTTATATCAAACTCAGGCTTGTCTTTCTCATCCGGATTTTTTTTGTAGTCTTCCCAGTTATCCATATATTCTTTCGCTTTGTAAAGCTGCTCGCGCAGAATTGCCGCAGTAGTCATACGCGTGCTCGGTATTCGGCTCTTTTCATGGTAAACCGATTTGGGGTTCTCTCCAAAAGCAACCTTAACTGCGCAAGGCTGCTTAAAAACCATTTCATCCACTGAACGGCCATATGTCTTTAATGCCGCAAATTGGCCGCATATAACATTCGAGCTTCCAGGCCCGCAAACGACGGTCGTTACTCCCCATTGTCTTGCTTCGTCGAATGACCGGTCGGCATGATATATACCGTCGATAGCCCGCAATTGCGGAGTAACGGGGTCTGTCGCTTCATTTCCGTCATCTCCTTCAAAACCGACCGAATCTTCAAAGAGCCCAATATGTGTATGCGCATCGACAAAACCCGGCATTACGTATCTGCCTTTCGCGTCTATAATATCAGCGTCATGCGGGCAATTTTCCATCGGACCTGTTGCTTTAATGATTTTGCCTTCAATATGTATATACCCATTTTCAAATGTGACAATATTTTTTGAGCCATCAGGCCGTTTCAGTCTGTCAGACATTGAAACGATTTTAGCGTTAACTATAAGCATAAAAATCCTCCAAAATATGTTGTTGTATATTATATGTTTTATTCGCATCGCATATAAAAAAGAAAACGCTGTGCAACCTAATGTGCTATAATTGTTAAGCATTTTCTTCCGTTATTTTAACATACTATTTATTAAAGTCGCAATAATAAGAAAATGGCCGGTTTCGGCCATTTTCTTATTATACTATTGCTCAACTGTAACCGCTGCTTCAGTTTTTGTTTTCTGTATCGGGAAAATATCATTTTCACCCGAATCATCACTATTCTTTTTCAATGACGGATATTTTATCAATGCGGATCCAATCACCTGATCCATTGAAGAAACCGGCATTAACCTTAGCTTTTCACGTATATTTTCCGGAATCTTTTCAAGATCTTTTTTGTTTTCCATTGGATATAATACTATATCAATACCGGCTCTATGAGCTGCAAGCACTTTTTCTCTCAAACCACCGACAGGCAAAACCTTTCCTCTTAATGTAATCTCTCCGGTCATAGCTACATTTTTCTTTACAGGGATTTCTGTAAGCGCTGAAATCATAGCAATTGCAAGAGTTATACCTGCTGAAGGCCCATCTTTCGGTATTGCCCCCTCAGGAACGTGAATGTGCATATCGTATTTTTTGTGAAAGTCTTTTTCAATTCCAACAGCTTCCGCTATCGAACGCACATAGCTTCTTGCAATTCTGGCTGATTCCTTCATTACGTCACCCAGCTGGCCTGTCAGTTCCACGGCGCCATCTCCCGGCATAATATTCACTTCTATCGACAGCGTATCGCCGCCCACAGGCGTCCATGCCAGGCCGCGGGCTATTCCAACCTCATCGTGATCATTAGCCATATCATACATATATTTTTTACTCCCAATGTATTTTGCAAGGCTCTTCTGCGTTACACGCACGGCTTTCTTCTCTCCCGACACTATATGCCTGGCAACTTTACGGCATACGGCCGAAATTTGACGTTCCAGGTTTCTTACCCCGGCCTCGCGTGTATAGTAATTAATAATATCCCTTATGGCTCCTTGTTCAAAACGTATCTGCCTTGCTTGAAGGCCGTGGTTTTTAATTTGCTTCGGGATAAGATGCCGTAACGCTATTTGTATTTTCTCCTGCTCAATATACCCCGGGATATCAATTATTTCCATCCTGTCAAGAAGCGGTCTGGGTATCGTATCCTTGTTATTGGCAGTTGTTATAAACATCACATCCGAAAGATCGAACGGTATTTCAAGGTAATGATCCCTGAATTCCCTGTTCTGCTCTCCATCAAGAACTTCAAGCATTGCAGAAGCAGGATCTCCCCTGAAATCACTTGACATTTTATCTATTTCATCAAGGAGAATCAAAGGATTTTTGGAGCCTGCCTGCTTCACGGCATTAATTATCCTGCCCGGCAAAGCGCCCACATAAGTCCGTCTGTGTCCTCTGATTTCGGCTTCATCCCTGACTCCTCCCAAAGACATTCGAATATAATTACGGTTCAGCGCCTTCGCAATTGAACGCGCAACAGAGGTCTTCCCAACGCCGGGAGGTCCGACAAGGCAAATAATCGGTCCATGAAGGCCATTCTTCAGCTTTCTTATGGCCAGGTATTCTATTATTCTCTCCTTTACCTGTTCCAAACCATAATGATCTTCATCAAGAACCTTTTCGGCATTTTTTAAATCCAGGTTTTCTTCTGTTTTTCTGTTCCACGGCATTTCAATAATCCAATCAAGATACGTACGGATTACACCGCTCTCGGCTGACATAGAGTGCATTTTCGACAGCCTGTCCAATTCTTTAAGCGCTTTTTTTTCAGCTTCTTCCGGAAGCTCGGCTTTTGCTATTTTTTCACGGTACTCTTCTGTTTCGTTGTTTTGTTGATCCTCTTCGCCAAGTTCATTTCGGATCACTTTTAATTGTTCCCTGAGATAATATTCCTTTTGGCTTTTATCAATACGCTGCCGTACCTTGTTGTTGATGTTCCGCTCAACCTCAAGGATTTCGATTTCTCTTATCAATAGTTCCAATAATTTCTCTAAGCGCTTTTTTGGTGAAATCTCATTCAATATACGTTGTTTCTGATCCAGCTTTAAAACCATATTTGCCGCAATTACGTCTGAAAGCCTCGCGTAATCCTCCATCGAAGTAATAGTAAATGTGGTGTCCGAAGGGATGCGGTTAGTAAGTTTGGCATATTTTTCGAAATAACCGATAACCTGTCTGATCAATGCTTCAGTTTCAGGCTTTTTAGGCAGTTTTTTCGGGTTTGGGCATACCTTCAGGCAAACTTTATAGTATTCCTCTTCCGGTATGTGTTCAATAATACGTGCTCGTTCCAAACCTTCCACCAATACCCGGATAGTGTCCCCTGGAAGCCGCAGCAACTGCTTTATTTTCGCAATAGTGCCCACTGGATATATATCATTAAAATCCGGTTCTTCCAAACCGGGATCTTTTTGTGCGCATAGCAATATCATTTGATCCTTCATCATTGCTTCGTCCAGAGCTTTTACAGATTTTGTCCGGCCAACGTCAAAATGAAGAATCATATGCGGAAATACAACAAGCCCGCGCAGAGGCAAAAGCGGCATTATTACTGTTTTAGAATTTTTATTTCCCTGTGCCATTAAAAATCAAATCCTTTCAATGCATTACCCGTGTTTTAGTTATAGGCATCCAGTACCTGCAGATTACATTTTTATTAATATTTCAAGCGTATTTAAGGTATGTTCGGCCTAAACTAATAAAGATTCTATAGTAAAACAGGATTTAACAGCAGCCTGTTTGTTTCAGTTTGAACAAATACGGCTGCTATGTACTGAAAAGACACCGGCTTATTGCACTGTGATATGCATGTCCATCTTTTATGTATAGTTATTATACTCTACACACTGTCTTATTTCAATGTTTTATTATGGATGAAAGGGTGGTTATTGGCGAATAGGTAAGGGGCAAAGGTTTTGCGTGATTGATTTTTTTTGAAATTATGTGTTGAAATTGCAAAGCAGTATTAAAGAAGCGAAGGATGGTTCCTTCGCTTCTTTCGCTGTTCAATTATTTTATAATATCAGCAACACGGCCTGCTCCGACCGTTCTCCCACCTTCGCGTATTGAGAAGGTCTGACCCTTTTCCATAGCTATAGGTGTTATAAGAGAAATTTCCATTGTCACATTGTCGCCCGGCATAACCATTTCAGTACCCTCGGGAAGCTTGATATTGCCGGTAACGTCAGTTGTTCTGAAGAAGAACTGCGGGCGGTATCCGTTAAAGAAAGGAGTGTGCCTTCCGCCTTCTTCCTTTGTCAGAACGTATACTTCAGCGGTAAACTGCGTATGCGGGGTAATTGATCCGGGTTTAGCCAGAACCTGTCCCCTTTCAATTTCAGTACGCTGCACGCCTCTTAAGAGAGCACCGATATTGTCTCCTGCCTGTGCTTGATCCAAAAGCTTTCTGAACATTTCAACACCGGTAACGACAGTTTTTCTGGATTCATCGGCAAGTCCGACAATCTCAACTTCTTCGCCGACCTTAAGGGTTCCTCTTTCAACTCTTCCGGTAGCAACAGTTCCGCGGCCGGTAATTGTGAAAACATCTTCAACCGACATTAAGAACGGCAATTCGGTATCACGTTTAGGCGTAGGAATATAGGCATCAACCGCTTCCATCAGTTTAAGTATTGGTGCATACTTTGGATCTGACTGATCGGTGGATTCGCATTCCAGTGCTTCAAGAGCCGAACCACGGATTATGGGAATATCGTCGCCAGGGAATTCGTATTCACTTAAAAGTTCCCTTAACTCCATTTCAACAAGCTCGATGAGTTCTTCATCGTCTACCTGATCACATTTATTAAGAAATACAACAATGTAATCAACGCCAACCTGATGCGCCAGAAGAATATGTTCACGTGTTTGCGGCATTGGGCCGTCGGCTGCCGAAACAACCAAAATTGCTCCATCCATTTGAGCGGCTCCGGTAATCATATTTTTTACGTAGTCAGCGTGACCGGGGCAGTCCACGTGGGCATAATGTCGATTCTGTGTTTCATATTCGACGTGGGCGGTATTAATAGTAATACCTCTTTCCTTTTCTTCAGGTGCGGCATCAATTTGTGCATAGTCCTTTACTTCAATTTTTTGGTCTGAAAGAGCCAAAACTTTTGTAATTGCTGCCGTTAGAGTGGTTTTACCGTGGTCGACGTGACCAATTGTACCAATGTTAACATGGGGTTTTGTTCTTTCGAATTTAGCTTTTGCCATCGAAATTCTCCTCCTTACACACAGTTCAAAAACTGTTGATAATTTATAAATTAGTTTAGATAAAATTTAACCTGTCTTTAACCGGTATAAATAATATTATATTAACATGTTTTTACTGTCAATGCAATTCTCCGAAATCCGGCCCTATTCCGCTGGCTATCCTGTCTTGTATGCTCTTAGGTACTTCGGAATAATGATCAAATTGCATTGAATATATTGCTCTGCCCTGGGAGCGGGATCGCAGCTCTGTCGCATAGCCGAACATCTCGCTAAGCGGTACAAACGCTGAAATTACCTGTGCTCCCGCACGTGTTTCCATGCCGTCAATATGACCGCGCCGGGAATTCAAATCCGCTATAATATCTCCCAAATATTCTTCCGGAGTTGTTACTTCGACCTTCATAACAGGCTCGAGTAAAACCGGATCGGCTTTTTTCATCGCTTCCTTAAAAGCAATGGAACCTGCTACCTTAAACGCTATTTCTGATGAATCCACTTCATGGTATGAACCGTCAAAAAGCCTTACCTTTACGTCAACAACCTGGTAACCGGCAAGAATTCCCGTGTTCATTGCATCCCGGATTCCCGCGTCAATTGCCGGAATATAATCTTTTGGTATAACACCTCCGACTATTGCGCTTTCAAATTCATAGCCTCCGCCCGAAGGCAGCGGTTCAACCTCTATCCAGCAGTGCCCGTATTGCCCGTGCCCGCCGGTCTGGCGTATAAACTTACCTTCAGCTTTTACGGCCTTGCGGATTGTTTCCTTATAAGCAACCTGAGGCTTGCCAATATTCGCCTCTACTTTAAATTCTCTTAACATGCGGTCTACAATAATTTCCAAATGAAGTTCACCCATGCCGGAAATAATTGTCTGACCGGTTTCATGGTTTGTTGACACCCTGAAAGTGGGATCTTCTTCAGCCATTTTTTGAAGAGCAATCGCCATTTTATCCTGCCCTGCTTTTGTTTTTGGTTCGATTGCCACATTAATAACCGGTTCTGGAAACTCCATTGATTCAAGAATAATCGGATGATTAGCATCGCACAGCGTATCCCCGGTAGAGGTTGACTTCAGGCCAACAGCCGCCGCTATGTCACCGGCATAAACCGTTTGTACTTCTTCTCTGTGATTGGCATGCATTAGAAGAATTCTTCCTATCCGCTCACGCCTGTCTTTTGTTGAATTAAGCACATACGAGCCTGAATTCAGCATTCCTGAATATACGCGGAAAAAAGCTAATCTTCCAACATAAGGATCGGTCATAATCTTAAACGCGAGTGCGGAAAACGGAGCATTATCATCTGCGTGACGCTCAACTTCTTCATGTTCATCCGAATCACCTGGAATCAAGCCTTTTACAGGCGGAACATCTAACGGTGAAGGCATATATGCAACAATACAGTCAAGAAGTTTTTGGACACCCTTATTTTTATAAGAAGAGCCGCATGTTACCGGAATAATGTCAACATTAATAGTCGCCATGCGTATTCCCTTCATAAGCTCTTCCTTCGTTAATTTCTGGCCTTCAATATATTTTTCCATAAGCTGTTCATCTCTTTCTGAAACAGCTTCAACAAGCTTATTATAATATTCATCAGCCAGTTCCTTCATATTTTCAGGGATATCCTCTTCTTCAATTGTCTTTCCTAAATCGTCACGAAAGTAGTATGCTTTCATCTCCACGAGATCAACAATCCCCTGGTAATTCTCTTCCTTTCCTATTGGCAGTTGAATAGGAACCGCATTTGCCTTCAGCCTGTCTTTCATCATTTTGATACAGTTGAAGAAATCGGCGCCCCTAATGTCCATTTTATTAATGTATGCAATTCTCGGAACTTTGTATTTATCAGCCTGACGCCATACAGTTTCGGACTGAGGCTCAACACCGCCTTTAGCGCAAAACAGGGCTACTGCTCCATCCAGTACACGAAGCGAACGTTCAACTTCCACTGTAAAGTCAACGTGGCCAGGCGTATCAATAATATTGATCCTTGTGCCTTTCCACTGGGCGGTAGTTGCAGCGGATGTTATCGTAATACCTCTTTCCTGTTCCTGTTCCATCCAATCCATAGCAGCAGCGCCTTCGTGGACTTCTCCTAACTTATGAAGACGCCCGGTATAAAACAGGATACGTTCGGATGTTGTTGTCTTGCCTGCGTCAATATGCGCCATAATACCTATATTACGTGTATCTGCCAGGCTAAATTCTCGAGGCATCAATGTCCTCCTTTCATCAGTCGTATATGCTGATTACCATCTGTAATGTGCAAACGCCTTATTAGCCTCTGCCATTTTATGAGTATCGTCTTTCTTTTTCACGGCATTACCGGTATTGTTTACCGCATCCAAAATTTCCCCGGCCAACCTCTGGCTCATTGTACGCTCGCTTCTTTGACGCGAATAATTGGTAAGCCAGCGAAGCCCAAGAGCCTGCCTTCTATCCTGGCGAACTTCTATTGGGACCTGGTATGTGGCACCGCCAACTCGTCTCGCCTTCACTTCCAAAACAGGCATTATATTATTCAATGCCTGCTCAAACACTTCCAGAGGTTCTTTCCCGGTTTTTTCGCGTATAATGTCGAATGCGTCGTAAACTATTTGCTGTGCCACACCTTTTTTGCCGTCTAACATAATATTGTTTATTAGCTTTGTTACAACCTTGTCATTATAAATCGGATCGGGCAATACATCCCGTTTCGGCACATGTCCTCTTCTTGGCACTTTCCTTCCCTCCTCACATGATAACAATCGGGCCGGAAGACCCGCGTATCACAGGTACTCGTCCCTGTCCTTCGGAACGTGAGCGCTCAGCAGTTGTATAATAGTATCTGTTAATCTATATGCAACGCGCTGAAGCACGCGCAGTATCCTGTTATTGTTTTCAAATTTCACTGTGTTTATGCCTTATTTTTTTGGTCTTTTAGCCCCGTACTTTGAACGAGCCTGCATTCTGTTTGTTACACCGGCTGTGTCAAGAGTTCCGCGAACTATGTGATAACGTACGCCAGGGAGATCTTTTACACGTCCTCCGCGTATTAACACAACACTATGCTCTTGCAGGTTGTGCCCAATGCCTGGAATATACGCGGTTACTTCAATCTGGTTTGTAAGGCGTACCCTTGCGACTTTGCGAAGTGCGGAGTTTGGTTTTTTCGGTGTTGTAGTTTTTACAACCGTGCAAACACCACGCTTCTGCGGACTTGAAATAGTAATAGGCCTTTTTTTCAGTGTATTCATACCAAATTGAAGCGCCGGGGAATCAGACTTCTGGGTCACTTTTTCTCTTCCCTTTCTTACTAACTGGTTAAAGGTTGGCATCTTTTTCACCTCCTTATAATAAACTCCATTTATCTATTGCCCATTTATGAGCAAATGAAAAGCCTTACGGCATTTTTGGCAAAAAACAATTTTTAATGTTACTTCCTATCCCAAAAAGGATTAGATAAAACCTCATTTATGCTTCATTTTTGTTCTTCTAAAATAGCGGCAACCGCGGTTCCCACATCAATACCGCATGCCTTTCCCAAAATCTTCATGCTTTCAACTTCTATTACTTTAATACCTTTTATCCTGCATCGATCCGTTATTTTCGAAACTAACCTCTCATCTGCGTCGTTAGCAATGTAAACCGTCTGAACCCTGTCTGCTTCCACAGCCTTCATAGTTTGCTTCATGCCTACGACTTTGCTATGATGCTTTAAATCATCCAGCACGCTTCTATTTCCCTCCAATACTTTTGCAATCCCGATCAAAACAACGGAAAAAATTGCTTTTTTTACTAATAGTATTTATGCATAAGCATGCGGCAAAGCTTACATTAATACTAAGCATAAGCACGCAAAAACAGCATGATACCCATGCCGAATTTAAATACTGGAATATTGTATCACCGCTTCCTTTTGTTTGTCAAGGGTTTTTGCTTAATCGCGGGTTTATGTAATTAATGGCTGTTACTGTTCAGACATTGCAAAAATTTTAGGCCCTTCTTTGCTTTATTTTCCTGTATTCAATTGGTGTCATTCCGGTAATTTTTTTGAATGTTTCATTGAAGCGCTGCTGGTTTGAAAAACCTACACTCAGTGCTATATCGCTTGCCTTTTCATCCGATTCTGACAAAAGCTCCTTCGCCCGGTCTATACGCAGGTTTATCAAATAATTGATAGGTGTTTGTCCCGTTTGCCTTTTAAAAATACGCGTAAAGTAACTGGGACTTAAAAATACATATCCCGAGATATCGCTAAGCCCTATATTCCGTTCATAATAGTTTCTAATATATTCCTCAGCCAGATTAACAAGCTCTTTTTGCTTTAAACTGTCATCGGTAATGCTTCTTTCCCATTCCAGTTTAAGTGCGCGGGAAATTAATACAAAAAGCTCCAGGATTAACAGATGTATAAGGAAGTCGCTTCCGAATTGCTCCTGTGCTTTTTCCGATACAAGCCGGTTTAGTATGGTTATTATGTCATTTTTCTGGTTTACCTTAAGTTTTAAAAAAGGGCCGGTATGATTTCCTGTAAAAAAATTTATGAAGTCTTCTATTGAAATTTCGGAAGGATAATTCGGTGTTTTTTGTTCAATACCCGAAGCAAAAGAAAAATACAGTACAATAAATTCACATTTGCATCCTTCCTGTACTTTCAGCGTGTGCAGTTTTTGCGGTTTAATAATAATTATGTCATTTGGCCCGAGCATAGTTTTTATATTTTCTATTTCAAGCATCGATATACCTTTTTTAACATAAATCATTTCATAATAACAGTGACGGCTTTCGGTTTTTGACCAATCAGCATCAACATGGCGTTCTATGGAATTGATAACCACAGGCAGATATTCCGAATTGTTTATAAACTCTTGCCATGTCTTAGGAAACAGTTCGGTATTCATTTTATCCCCCCTTCATTTATTTTATCTTGAATTTAAGGAAATCATCTACGATTTCGGTAACGCGTGAGGTTATTATATCATGAATTTTAAGAAAATCGTAAGATTTTCACTTGCGAAGCCGAGGGCAGCCGGGCACCGGCTGCATAAACTCATGATACAATACTATAGAGTACCCGTTCAAAATCTTTGATTTCGGTAACGGGTGAGGGTTATTTTATCATATTTTTTACAGTAACAAAAAGGCACGATATGTAAACATACCGTGCCCTTTAATACGTTTTTAACTATTTTACATCATTCCCGGCATTCCGCCGCCCATGCCTCCTCCCGGCATTGGGGGTTCTTTTTCGGGTATATCCGCAACAAGGCCTTCCGTAGTCAGCACCATAGATGCAACCGACGCGGCGTTTTGGAGGGCAAAGCGCGTTACCTTTGCCGGATCAACAATGCCGGCTTCAATCATGTCCACATAACCTTCCGACAGGACATCAAACCCTGTTCCAGGTTTGGAAGCTTTTACTTTATCTACTATAACGGAGCCTTCAAGACCTGCGTTTGCTGCAATCTGACGAACAGGTTCCTCAAGTGCTTTTTCAATAATTTTTGCGCCTGTTTTGTCATCCCCGGTAAGAGTAGCCGCTAATTTTGAAACCCTTGGCAGAACATTAATGTATGCGGTTCCGCCTCCTGCCACTATACCTTCTTCTACGGCAGCGCGTGTTGCCGCGAGAGCATCTTCAATTCTATGTTTCTTTTCCTTCATTTCAGTTTCCGTCGCGGCTCCTACCTGAATAACAGCGACTCCTCCCGAGAGTTTTGCCAGTCTCTCCTGCAGTTTTTCACGGTCGAAATCGGAAGTCGTTTCTTCTATCTGTGATTTGATTGATGCAATACGGCCCTTAATTTCGTCCGTATCACCCGCACCATCAACAATAATGGTGTTTTCTTTTTGGACAACAACCTTAGCGGCACGCCCTAACTGATCTATTGTAGTTTCTTTAAGATCAAGGCCAAGCTCTTCAGTGATTACCTGTCCTCCTGTAAGAACGGCAATGTCACGAAGCATTTCCTTTCTCCTGTCACCAAAGCCGGGAGCTTTTACAGCTACGCATATAAACGTTCCCCTTAACTTATTGACAATAAGAGTTGCCAAAGCTTCACCTTCAACGTCCTCGGCAATGATAACCATCTTTTTGCCCTGCTGAACGATTTGTTCAAGTATCGGAAGAATTTCCTGAATATTGGAAAGTTTTTTATCGGTAATAAGAATATAGGGGTCATCAAGTACGGCTTCCATTTTGTCGGTATCGGTAACCATGTAGGAAGAAATATATCCGCGGTCGAACTGCATGCCTTCAACAACTTCAAGGCTTGTTCCCATAGTTTTAGCCTCTTCAACAGTTATAACACCATCATTTGTTACTTTCTCCATAGCATCCGCAATTAATGACCCAATCTCTTCGTCATTTGCGGAAATTGAAGCGACTCTTGCAATATCTTCCTTGCCTTTTACTTTCTGGCTGATTTCTTCTATTCCCTTAACAGCTTCTTCAACAGCTTTGCTTATTCCTTTTTTTAGAATCATCGGGTTTGCACCTGCAGCTACGTTTTTCAAACCCTCACGAATTATTGCCTGTGCCAGAAGCGTTGCGGTAGTAGTTCCGTCACCGGCCACATCATTGGTTTTTGTCGCAACTTCCTTTACAAGCTGGGCACCCATGTTTTCATATTCGTCCTCAAGTTCAATTTCCTTTGCTATCGTCACACCATCGTTTGTAATCAGCGGTGAACCGAATTTTTTGTCAAGAACAACATTTCTGCCTTTAGGCCCAAGTGTAACCTTAACTGTATCTGCCAGTTTGTTCACGCCAACTTCAAGCCCTTTTCTGGCCTCTTCTCCAAAAATAATCTGTTTTGCCATTATTATTCCCTCCTTATTCTACAATCGCAAGGATATCATTTTGCTTTAATATCGTGTATTCCACACCATCAATTTTTACCTCTGTTCCCGCGTACTTGCTGATTAAAACCCTGTCGCCGACCTTTACTTCAATTTTTACTTCATCCGTACCGGGACCAACAGCCTTAACTTCGGCAACCTGGGGCTTTTCCTTTGCAGAACCCGGAAGGACTATTCCACTTTTTGTGGTTTCTTCGGCTTCAACCATTTTTACCACTATTCTGTCAGCTAACGGCTTAATTTTCATGATATACCCTCCTTATACTTTTCCGGCAGTGCCGGGTGTTTGAATTTAATTTACGCATTATTAACCGTATTAGCGGCAGCGTTCAAAAGAATTTATAATATTAGCACTCATCCCTAACGAGTGCTAATACAATATTAATATAGAGTTTTGCTTTGAAGCAAATAGTTCTATCCGATATATTGCGCTGAATATCGCCTTTATTTTCAAATAGGTCAATATTTCATAACAATTCTTGAGTTATCTTTAAATATCTCATTATTACACGCTATTACCCCTTTTATTTGTTGAATTTTTAAATTTATGGCATCTAATCCCTGTTTTTAATGTGAGCTTTCTGTTTTGAAATTATACCGTTATAAAGAAATTTTCCCATATAAAAACAATAAAAGACTTGTTTAAATTGCTAAGCAATTTATTCCGCTGTTTTAAATAGGAGCGTCATCTGATTAAATCCGTACCGCTTCGGACTTTTTAGCCGCTTCCGCGACATGATGAGCAACAAATTTCCCAACCCTCGGATCAAAAGGTGTGGGCAGAATATACTCAGGCTTCAGCTCATTGTCGTTGACAAGGGAAGCTATTGCATTGGCGGCGGCAATTTTCATTTCGTCATTAATATCCCGGGCTCTGACATCAAGAGCGCCCCGGAATATCCCCGGAAAGGCAAGTACGTTGTTAATCTGATTTGGAAAATCCGATCTCCCCGTTCCAATGACTTTCACCCCGGCTTCCTTAGCTTCATCCGGCATAATCTCAGGTACCGGATTCGCCATTGCAAAGACTACCGGATTTGGAGCCATTGTTTTTACCATTTCTTTAGTCAGTACACCCGCTGCGGAAACACCGATAAAAACATCCGCTCCATGTATAATTTCCGAAAGTTTGCCCTTCTTTCTTTTTTTGTTGGATACTTCAGCCATTATCTCTTTCTCTTCATTCAGGCCTTCACGTCCTTTATAAATAGCACCTTTCGTATCGCACAAAACAACATTTTTCAGCCCCATTACCATCAACAGCCTGGTGACTGCAATTCCGGCCGAACCCGCTCCATTAACAACTACTTCAATGTCGTTTATCGGTTTGCCCACAATTTTAAGTGCGTTTATCATCGCGGCTAAAGTAACAACGGCAGTTCCATGCTGATCGTCATGAAAAACCGGAATGTCCAGCGATTGTTTCAACCTTCTTTCAATTTCAAAACACCGCGGTGCGGAAATATCCTCCAGATTAATCCCGCCAAACCCTCCAGCAATAAGCTCGACGGTTCTTACAATCTCATCCGTATCCTTTGAACGTATGCAAATGGGAAAAGCATCTACATCCCCAAATGTTTTAAATAAAAGACATTTCCCTTCCATAACCGGCATTGCCGCCTCAGGACCGATGTCGCCAAGGCCAAGGACCGCCGTTCCGTCGGTTACAACAGCTACCATATTGCTGCGCCTTGTATACAGATATGACAAATTTATGTCTTTTTGTATCTCTTTGCAGGGTTCCGCAACTCCTGGGGTATACGCCACGGAAAGAGCCTCTTTTGTATCTACCTGTACCCTGCTGATAACTTCAATTTTACCTTTCCACTGCCTGTGGAGAGATAATGCAATTTTTTCACTATTGCCCATTTACATACCTTCCTTGCATTGTTTTGCCCGATTTTAGCAGTATCTGATACATGAACCAGAGGGGTTTTATTTTTTGAATGACCGGAAAATATAATGTCATAAAGTGCCGGACGGCGGAATAATATTCATATAATATATCTCTCTTAATCCTTCAAGGGTAAGCACCGGGTTAATTTCATCAACACATTTAAGTTTCGAAGCAATAAACATTGCAGCGCTTCCTGTGGCAACTACTTTAATATTCTCTTCGCGCATTTCTTTTTTTATTACCCTTACAAGATACTCCACCTGTCCCACATTACCGTAAAACAATCCTGATTGCATGCTTGTTTCGGTATTTCGCCCAATAATATAACGCGGTTCAATAAACTCGACCCTTGGGAGCTTTGCTGCTTTGTCAAACAGCGCCTCAGCCGATATTTTAATACCAGGGCAAATTACACCGCCCAAATAATCACCATTACGGTTAATGGCACAGTAGGTGGTCGCAGTGCCAAAATCAACAATTATCACCGGAGCGCCGTATAGCTTGACCGCTCCGACAGCGTTAACAATTTTATCCGCTCCCACTTCACGCGGGTTCTCATATTTAATATTTATTCCGGTTTTTGTTCCAGGTCCTACTATTATTGGT
The DNA here is from genome assembly GCA_012730095.1 of Clostridiaceae bacterium. GTDB lineage: Bacteria > Bacillota > Clostridia > DSM-8532 > DSM-8532 > DTU069. The sequence continues at coordinate 20,240 of JAAYBO010000146.1, read as the reverse complement.
TTTTTGTCCGAATACTTTAATATGGCGTTTGTGAATGAACGCATCACTGGAGGGACAACCGAACAGATAATAGCGTCTTTTATCGATTGCATATTCTCACCGACGGATTGAAAAAGCGATCGGAAAAGCATTCCCGTTTCATCAAAAGTCCTATCCCTATCTGTAGAAATACGCCATTGGTATTTTAACTTATACCCGTCAAACAAGCCAAGAGAAGTGTTTGTGTTTCCGACATCAACCGCTAACAACAAACGGCATCCCACCTCCAGCATACAGTTAATTCGCTTCGCTCAGGGAGCTGCGTGGAGAATTTACAATCCAAGCTTGATACTGCGAATCTGTTTTATTTCAAATTGGATATCCTTTTCAATTTTTTCTATATCCATTTTAATGTCGTCAACTGATTCTTCCCTTTTCGGATTTGATATTCTTGCAACTAAACTGTCGGATTTATACCGTGAAGACTTTTTATAAAAATCATTCCGGCCGCCTTTTCTGTAATTTGAGCGGGGATTATTTTCCCTTCTCTGATTCACATTCTTTTTTTTATTTGTGTTTTTATAACCACTGGTTTGTGACATTAAACTACCTCCCAAATATATACTATTCAATTTTCATTGATTCTTTCCATTTTGAGGTACTTGCACAGATACCTCCCCGGAGGATATTAACTGCCGCCCGCCGTCCTGTGTCTGGACTAAAAGGCATCCGTTATCCATAACATCCAGTGCTTTGGCTTTTATTGTTTTGTCGCCCTGGTATATGATAATATCATATCCAATCGTTACTGAAAAGCTCCTCCAAATATTCAGAAACCTATCTGTGCTTTTGTTTTTGATAAAATCCAGGTATAATTTTTCAAACTCTTCCAGCACCCTGGCCGTAAGCATACTCCTTGAGATATCACTTTTTGAAAAACAGCGCAGAGATGCCGCGGTATTTTTAAGCTCTCCGCAAAAGTCATCTTCCTCGTGATTTACATTTATGCCAATTCCAACGACTACTGAATGAATTTTTTCGGGCTCCGCAGTCATCTCGGTAAGAATGCCGCAGACTTTTCTGTTTTCTATTAGAATATCATTCGGCCACTTTATACCCGGCTTAATATCGATAAAGGGCATAATCGCGTTACATACGGCGCTTGAAGCCGCCAACGTAATAACCTGAACATTTTCCGGAGCAATATCAGGCTTTAAAAGAACAGACATGTATATCCCCAGGTTAGGTTTTGAATTCCAGGCTCTCCCCCTCCTGCCTCTTCCGCTTAATTGGGTTTCGGCGACAACAACTGTACCCTCAGCGGCTCCGTTTGCAGCAAGCCGTTTCAATTCATTATTCGTTGAATCTATTTCATCGCAGAAAATCAAGTTGCTCCCAAGAACAGTGGAATTAAGCTGGCTGGCTATTGCACACCGGTTAAAAACATCCTGATATACTCCCATTTTATATCCGCGCCTTGAAACGGCACTGATCACATAACCTTCTTTCCTAAGCTCCGCTATATGCTTCCATACTGCCGAGCGTGATATCTTTAGTTTTTCACTCAGTGTTTCGCCGGATATAAACCTGCCTTTATTATTTACCAATATTTTCAGCAGAGTTTCTTTTGTTTTCATATAATAAATCCTACTTTTTTGTATAATGAAATTTTTTATATTTATACTTATAATAATCGGGAATTGGTATGGAAATATATTGGTTTGATTCTTTGTCAAAAAAAACGGCAATATTGTTTTCCCCGCTTCTATAGCATCTAAAAACGCCCTTTTGCTCCTGCATAGTCAAATAGCTGTATAAAAGAACGCTATTAAATTCATGATACGAATCGTTAAACTGCTGCAGTATGTTATTTACATAAAGAATCTCCGAGTTCTCATATAAAATGGGTTCATCCATACTTTTGCCAAGCAGGCTGATCTGTTCTGAAAGGACAGTTGTAAATACAAAGCATCCCGGCCTTCGAATCGAACCGAATATATACTCATCCAATGGAACCATCGATTTAATAAATTTTTCTTTCAGTTCCGGAAATTCATTGCTGACGCGGTATAAATCGCTGTCATAGACCACGCAGTATTCCATTGGGATATCTATCTTTATGCAGCGATATGAACGATCTTTATGCCTGTCGTCGTCAAGTGGGTGCAAAAAAGCCGAAAAACAGGGTTTTTCAATTCCTTCCCATGGCGTGCTTTGATAACCGTCCTTCCACTCTGAAAGCTTAAGGCCACAGTCTATTATATCTTCCAATTTATCTTCGGGAACATAATAGTATATCACCGCCATTTTTAAGATTCTCCCCCCACTTTTACCGCGACTGTGCATTTAACAATAACCTTTCGGTTATGCGGCCGGGATTCCCGGCTCAAGAACCGGACAATAAGAATAAAAAGCATATCGAATCTTGCGCGAATCTTCTAAAATATTATATAATACTATTGTTCTGTTTGCAAAGTATTTCAAATTCCCGTAGATATCCCCAGCCCAATAATTATAGATAGTGAAGCTAACGATATGCGATTTTGGTCGAACCAAACGGAACAAAAATACTACGTTTTCAATTTCAGAGGTATTATAATGAAAAAGCTCTTTGACCTAAGCCGCGAGCAGTTGAAAGCTTTGGCCGAATATAAAGATGTAATTGAAACAGGCCGGTTTTTCAGAAGGAATTTTTGGCAAAACGAAAAAGATATGGATGGTATCCGCCCTAATTCTCAAATTATTACAAGGTATTGTTTAGAGGAACTCGAAAATACTTCTTGCTTGGACCTTCCATCTTATAATCTGAAACAGATCAAGGAAATGCTTGTGAAGAACCGTCTGTCGGGTATGATCCAAACGGTATTTAAAAATGATATACTAAGTGTTTTAAAAAACGCATATCCAAAAGAATTCAAAAAACGTCAGCTGACTGAATGGATGTGGAGCAGCCATGGTATTTGGGATAACGACGAATATGTTATTGAAGCTGTTCAGCATATGATTCTTAAAGAGGGTATCCGCCGTGTTGACTTAATTCCAAAATATGATTGGAAAAAACGGCTGCTGAAATATAATATTTATAACGTATTATCCCGTTTTGACTGGTCTGTTTACAAGCTTTTTAATTTTGTGTATCCCGGACGGTTCCATCCTTCCGATTTTCGCTACAAGACAAAATGGAAAACAAACTTGCGGCAGGAAGTTCTTGATAATGCATACAGGCTTATGGACAAAACATTTAATGAAAACCAACTGACACGCGAGCAAATTCTGCTGCTTAACTGCTCAAGTTTCAGACAGCTTGGCCTTATTAGCATGCTATTAGCGGCTTTTGACGGTAACCCGCTTAAAGCAAAAGAGTTTTACCTTTATAAAACAATAGGCAACAGCCAAAACTTAAATTTTTTGAAAACTGAAATCAAAATGCAGAAAGAACAGCTTGAAGACTCTTTAATACTCAATCGTCTTAAGCAGGTATCAACAGGTAAATTTATTTACAATCTTCATGCTAACCACAGCGCGTATTCTTTCCTTAAAAGACATGCACAAAAAAGAAATGTAACCATAAGGGACCTTATCAATCAGTTCGGCTATATATATAAAACTGCAAGAGAGGATCATGCCGCTCTGAATCCCGAAGAGATATGGGAATTAAGAAAAAAAAGGCATACATATGTCGAAATTGCTGAAAAACTGGGAAGCAACCCGACTACTATTTCTCTCACATGCAAAAGGGAATTTGGGGGCGATCCATTAATTCCGAGGCCGATTAACAACTACATAACCATACAGGAAGTAATGGACACGCATCATGTTGATCATAAGACGATAATGAAGCTTGTCCAGGAAAATAATCTGGAAAATCACTTAACCATTCGAAACAGATATCTTAAGAAATCTGAAATTATCCCCCTGGTGATAAAATACAAAAAAAACAGCTTGCAGCACCAGGCTTTGATAAGCAGATATCGCGGCGGGGCTTAATTGTCAACTCGTTTTACTTTATTGGTATACAATAAAGTGAGGAACAGGTACTTTCCATTTAAATAAAAATGTAATAATATAATGATTAGTCTTTATAGAAACAGGTTAAACTGTACTTATTTTTGCCCCCCACAGTTTGACCTTTTTTTCTTTTTCTATAATTCAATAAGCACTAAGTCAACAGGATGCCGAAATACGGGAACCCGCAGATTAATCCACAAGATCGTTTCTTACTGCAAAAACAGCCAGTTGAGTGCGATCGGACGTGCCTGTTTTTTCAAAAAGATCGCTTACTATATTGCGTATTCTTCCTTCGCTAAGCATTAAAAGAATACCAATCTCCTTATTGCTTTTCCCTTCCACAATATAGGATAATATTTTGCTTTCCGCAGGATTTAAATCAATATCCACTTTTTCGGCAGTTGTTTCCGGAATTGACTCAAGCATAGTATTCAACGCTTTTTGATGAAAAACCGGATAGCCTTTTTTTACACTTTTAATAACAGTTCGGATATGGTCCTGACCTGAATCTTTAAAAACATAACCTTCTGCGCCGTACCTTATCGCTTCGGTAATATAATCCTTGTCTTCAAAGGTTGTGAACATTATTACTTTTATTTCCGGAAAACTGTCTTTTATCAGCTTGGTCCCTTCAATACCGTCGCATACCGGCATGCGTACATCCATTAATACTATATCCGGGTTATATTCTTTGCATTTGGTATAAGCCTCTCTTCCGTTAGATGCATTTGCAACAATTAAAATTTCAGGATCCTGTGAAAGAAGGCTTGCTATTGCTTCTCTGAAAACAAGGCTGTCATCGGCAATAACTACACGAATCATACCATTTTTCAATAAAATAAACTCCTTTCAATATCCGGTAAAGGTGAAATACACAGCTAAACAAACATGCTAAATGGGTATTTCAGCGATAATATTAAAGCCTTTTTCTCCATCTGAACCAAATGAAATACTGCCCCCAAGTTTATTAACCCTTTCCTCCATACCTGTAAGGCCGTAACCTTTTTTTATTTCGGTGCACCCTTTTCCATCATTAAATATATACAGCCTTATTGCATTTTTTTGATTTTTTATAATTATGCTAACTTTTTTTGCCTGGCCATGACGTATTGCGTTAGTTATAGATTCCTGGCATATCCTATATATAACCATTATCCTTGAGGAATCAAGGGCGGGAATATCTTCACTTAGTAGAAACTCAACATTTACCCCTGAGGCTGAGTTTGTTTTCACAAGGTAATTCATCCATTCTTCAAGGTTTGTTCTTTTAAAGGTTTCCTCACATGTCCCATTTAAACTCATTCTAATATCATTCAGAGCCTTACGTGACAACTCTATGCATTCATCCAGAATTTCCGCGGCTTTATTTCGGTTAGAATTCAATTTTGAATTTGCATTCTCGACAAGCGCTATTAATAATGTAAGGGTATGGCCTATCGTATCATGCACTTCCCGACCCACCCGGTTTCTCTCTCTTGAAATTGCCAATTCTTCAATAGTTTCCGTAAATTTTTCAAGACGCTTATTCGCTTCCACAAGTTTGCAATTAGACTGCGTAAGCCTTTCATTTGCTCTTACAAGCAATTCGTTTTTGTTTTTGATTTCATCCAAAAGCTGCTGTTCTTCCGTCCGATCTTCAACAATTATCATTTTTCCCGCGGATATCTGATTCGGACCTGTTAAACTCCTGATCTCCATATTTACGCTCTTGCCGGCAATCGTCAAATTCCCTTTTTTCTTATCGGAGGTTTTTATTCCTTCAAGCATATCAGCAAGCTTATTTGCACATTCTTCGTGAGTATTCTGCCTTATATAAGCTGAAAGCTTTCGAACCGAATCGTATATTTTCAGTGATAACCCCGGAAAAAGCTTATTAGCCGATTCGTTTACGCCTACAACAAGGTTTTCGTCATCAATAATTATTATTCCGTCCGACATATTTAGAATGAAATGCCTTGCAGCGACCGGTATTAGATTCAAAAAACCCCTGTAATAGACTTAAGTCCAAACAAAATAAGCGTCAGCAGTAAAACCTGAGGCGTAATATCTATCCCACAGTTTGGTATCACTCCGGAAACCATCAGTAAACTTGCAGTCATAGGCAACATAACAGCGCTGACAAGCCACATAATTCTCTTAAAACTTGCACCTATTTTTCTTTTTAAATAATATATAAAGAAATAGACGGTTCCAATAAAAATACATAAATAAGATTCAACCGTATGAATCCAAAAAACCGGGCCGTTAGTAGTGATTCTGTAATCCCATGCTGTAAAGAACAGATTGTGCCATTCATTTGTAAGTAAAAAGAAATAGCATGCCGCAGGGAAAAACACTATAAGCGTTATAAAAAACTTATTCTCAACCAGCTTCGAATGTGTACTGCTTAAACAAAAATACAGCCACGATACACCTATGTATACAACAGGCAGGAATTTAATCTTTAGAGCCAGTATCACCTGAGCATCGTTTTCGGACATTAACAAAAAAATCTCAGCCATATGCCACAAGAACAATAAACCAATGCACAACATATAGCTGTATGTTGCTCTTGACCTTCTGCCGTTTACGTAAAGATAAACAAGTATTGCTGTTGCTAAAACTACGCAAAAAACCTGAATTAATATACCCGCCTGGTTCAATAATATCCCTTCTTCCGGTTAAAGGCTTACCAGTTCAATATTTCCCCAAACTCCAACATCCTCGCCGATAATTATAAGAATCCCTGTAATACCCGGGATCATTTTTAACTTATTCAAAGTTTTTTCTACATCGTTACGACTGCGGATCATATTCCCCGCTGCTGTTGCGGCAGCATCCGCGAGACAGGCATCTTTCGACAGAACAACTGCGGCATCGGCCGAGCCAAAACTTAATGAATGCCCAACAGTTCCGGAAGATGTGCAAATACTGACAGGAAGGGTATCGGGAGATATTTTCACACCAATCTTACCGGTTAAAGCCGACTGGCCGGCGTAGATACCCACAACCCGTTCTCTTTTTCCGACAATATATATATCCCCCCCGTTTTCAACCACCAGTTCGTTGGTATAACAAATAAGATCCATTGCAACATAAAAACTAACAGCTCCGGCAATTGCGGCCATAGGGCCGACGCCGCACGCCGCGGATGCCCTGCACATATGGTTGATAATTTCAGGAGCTCCGGGAAGAGGTTTTACAGGCTCAAGACTATGTAAAAAAACCGGCTGCTTACGGATATACTCTTCCACCTGCTGCCGGTATTTTTTAATGCTTTCTTCCGCCTGTTTTTTTAAATTATATTCGGCTCCGATACATAAATCTGATTGCTTTACCTTACAATTAAAGTAAACCAAACCATCTCCGTTGAAAATTCTTCTGTAATGCTTCACATTTTCCTTCGGATTCATACTCTAACCTGCTTTATTCCGCCTTCCTGCAATAGGAAAAAATTTATTCATCATTGTCTGCCTGAGCAAGACGCATAATTCCAAGCGGGCAAGCCTTTACACACAATCCGCATACAAGACATTTCTCCTTATCGAAATTAAGAATATAATCAGGCGCCTTTATAGTAAGGGCTCTTGACGGACAAACAGATGTACAGGCTCCGCAATGGACGCATTTATCCTCCTGCCATGTAAGCATCCCATTAAAGATATGATATAAAATACCATGCTCTTCAATGAATGTTAGGGCTTCATCGATATTTTCCTTCTTTCCGGTCATCTCAACTATTAGCTTTCCGGTTTTGTTCAACCTGATATCCGCATGAAGTATATTTACTTCCAACTGATATTGCCGTACTAACATTGTCATTAGAGGAAATGTTACTTTTGCGGGAGGAAACGTAAGACTTACCTTAATCGTTTTCATGTTAATCCCCCCTTATATCCAATTTATTTAGACGTTTATCATGCCTGGGAAGCAGCTCCACAGGTTCTGTCAGAAAAAACTCTCCCTGTTTAATAAGGGTTTTTAACTCAGAGGCAATTTCCCTGGCAATCTTCATGCTGGATAAAGGTGCAGTGGGAACCGTCCTGCCGTTTATCTCAACGAATCCGCTTCTAAGCTCCTGATACGAAACCCGCTGAGAAAAATCTGTCCTACCGCTTTTATCAACAATTTTAGTATAAATATCCTTATCCGATATCGAAGTTTTTATCGCCATATCTTCATCAAGTATCGGAATTGGAATACCAATACCAACAAACAAACTGACTCCGTATTTTTCATATGTCGCCGCCCTTATATATTTCGTCGTCATTTTTTTTACGTCCCCGATTAGTGCAAGCGTCCCTGCCAAATTAGCAGGGGTTCCATTCGTCATGCGTTCCTGGCCGGGGTCGTGCTGTGTGCCTTCAAATGCTACATATCCCTGAGCCCCGCCTAAAAATACACGTGTTCCGATACCGATTGTCCGGTATTCGGGATCATTCAGCAAGGGGCTTAACTGCCCTGACGTGCAGTACGTTACATTTCCAAACTGCGGCAGCAGCGTACCCATATATGTATATATGGTCTTGTCTGAAGAATTCGTTGCCGCCGGATAATTCTGATAACAGTTCCTTGGGTTGAACATATAAGCCTGGTTTACATTATTTTTATTTATTGTCGTGGTTATCGTCTTTCTGGGATAACAGTCGGTACCAGGGCTTTCCGCGTAAAGGCGGATGTCCTTGCCGCCGATAAAGTCTTCAATGACATGAGCGCCGCCGTAAGCCATCCCCTGGCTTTCGGAAAGCTCCGTAGCTCCTATATATGCGTCGACCGCGGCAATACCAGCATAGGCTGAAACATCATTTAACCATACTTTTGTCATCCGGATTGGAGGAGCAGAATGCCCAAAGTTTATAAACATACCGGAGGAACACATCGGGCTGAAAGTGCCTGTCGTAACCACATCAACTGTTTGAGCCGCTTTTTTGGCGCCTTTCTGCTCGACAATGTCTATCATTTCTTCGGCAGTTACGACGACCGCTTTTCCTTCCCTTATTTTTTCATTTATTTCATCTATTGTTTTTATTGCCATTCCTATCTCTCCTGCTTTAATTGTCCTGACATCGGCCATCAACTGTTCTAATGACGCTGGCCCAAAAATCTTATTCTTATTATATCAACTTCTTTCTAATTTGCAAGAAAAAAGCACTGAACAAGCGGCAGAAATGCTAATTCCAAGCTGCTGTCCAGCCAAATAAGAAGAACTATTATACAATATAAGGTAACTATAGCGGAATGCAGCTTAGAAAAGTAACATTTATTTATCCTTTGGACCTGAAGCATGAAGGAGACATTCCGGTATATCTTTTGAATTTCTTATAGAAGTAATCGATATCCCTGATGCCAACCTTATCGACTACCTGATATACCTTAAACCCCCTTTGAAGCAGTGCTTTTGCGTTTTCAATTCTGACATGATCGAGGTATGTGTTGAAACTTTGACCTGTATTGCATTTAAAGAGTTTGCCAAGATAATTGCTGTTATAGTTGAAAATAGATGCAAGAGTTTCAAGCTTAATATCCAGGTCATAGTTCCTTTCAATGTAATCTGTCATTTTTTTTATGGTATCTTCAGGTCTTAACCCCGAAAGCTCGTCTGACAATGAAATCAATTTGTATTTGATATAACCATGCAGATCCAAAAGGCTTGTTTTTTTATATATCTGACTTATCATTTCCTTCTTTTCACAAACATGGTATTCCAATGTTTTGTTCTTTACCGACAGTCGAGTAACAATACTAATGAGCATATCCGTATAATTGATTTTAATTGTATCCTCATCCGCTTCGCTTAATAAAAAATAATTCTTCACTTCCTCTAAAATATTATTTATTTGCACAGGGTAATTTAAATCTACTGCATTATAAAGCTTATCAAGGACACCGGCAAGATTAAAATCATTAATGGAATAACAGCTCTTATCCGTACAACCATGCCTGGTGAAACCCATCATAATTTTGTTGTGACCGTATAAAAATTTTTTATCCATTAATTTACATGCAACAATATATGATTTCTTTACATCCTCTATTGTTCCCACAGACTCTCCAAGTGAAATTGTTACACTGATTTTAAGTTTATCGAATATACTGTGCTGGATTTCTTTTAGAATACGCGGCAGCAAATCCTGGACCATATTCTTTAATAAAACGCCTATATACTTATCAGTATAAAAAACATATCCATACCCATATTTTGAGATATAATTTTCAGCCTCGCTCATGATATTGTTCCTGAGATTGATCTCTTCCGGCAAATTCGTACTTATATCAATCAATCCTACTGTGTAATTCCTCCATGGAAAGTCAAAGCCGTACACCATATTGTATTTTTCAAGGCGAACACAGGGTATGTTCCCAATAACTATTTGTTCTATGATCTTGTCCTTTGATAGGGAAATGCTTTCATCCATATATTGTTTCATTTCCTGAGTATTTATAATTGAGTTGTGCACTTTTGTTATCTTTTCGATTAATGCCTGCTGTTCAATTGGTTTTAGCAGATATGAATCAATATTCAGCTCAATTGACTTTTGAGCAAACCTGAAATCAGGATATGCCGTCAATATTACAACCTTGCATCCGAAGCCCTGTTTCCGCAGCTCTTCAACCATTTGCAGTCCATCCATAACAGGCATTTTAATATCTACAATAATCAGATCCGGCATAAGCTGCCTTACCATTTCAAGGCCATCCTTTCCATTGTCGGTATCACCGCAAATTTCAAAGCCATATTTGTTCCAATCAATGATGGTCCTTAAGCCTTCCCTAATAAAGTATTCATCATCAATAATTAATACTTTTAACTTTTTCACACCACTCACCAGGCATTATAATTTCTATACGAGTCCCTATGTTCTCAACACTATCAATTCTCAGGCCGTACTTGTCGCCATAAAAAAGTCGTATCCTTTGATGGACATTCTTCAGTCCAATTCTGCTTCCGGAAGCATCTTCCATTTCATCAAGCGACAGGATTAACTCCTGAAGCCTCTCCTTGTTCATACCGTTGCCATTATCCTCGACAGTAATAACAAGACACCCGTCCTTTTTAGCAAGATAGATAGATATCTTACCGTCACACTGTTTTGATTCAATGCCGTGTATGACGGAGTTTTCTACAATAGGCTGAATGGTCATCGGCAGAATTTTACTTTCCCTGATTTCATCATTCTCATATTGAATAGAAAAATTTATCCTATCTCTATACCTGAATTTCTGAATTTTTAAATAACTTTTCACAAGATCCATTTCAGTTTCCAATGAAACCATCTCATTACCGGTTTCAAGATTTTTTCTGATTATTTTACCCAACAGCATCACAACTTCGGCAATTTCTCTGTCGCCTTTACTATGAGCGTTCATCCGAATTGTTTCCAACGCGTTAAATAAAAAATGCGGGTTTATCTGATTCGCAAGAAGTTTTAATTTTATTTCCCGTTGTTTTATTGCCAGTTGATTCTTTTGCGCATCAATATATTGAATTTCATTTATTAACTGCTTGATACCGTGAATCATAACCCCCAGATCTTCCGAAAGCTGACCGATTTCGTCCTTGCCGTCCATGGTAGGATCTAAATCAAAATTGCCCATGGCAACCTCATGCATATCCATGCTTAATTTTTTCACTCTCTTGCTGATTGCCCTTGTAAAAACAATAATCAACAAAAAGGCAAACAACAGGCAGGATATCATGATGACAACACCTAACACAGCCGCTTCTGTCGCCTGTCTCTCAATAAAACTTACAGGCACCATCGAAACAATCTTAAAGTGTCCGTTATACAAACCCGGTGACATATTACGGACAATTACATTAGCGGGCATTCCAAAATATTCTGTTTGCCATGAACCATCACTCAGAGATGCAATAATTGAAATTTCAGAATCATTAATATTTTTCCCAACCATATCTCTTTTACCTGATGCTATTATATTCCCATTGTCATCGCAGAAATACATATCATAGGGCTCGTTTCTTAAAAGAGAATTCAGATAATCGCCATTCATGCTTATGATAAGCGCCCCTGTGGTTTTATTTCCCAGATTGGTTTTTATCAGCCTTGTAAGACATAAATGGTACCGGCTATGATAATCATCCTGCAGGTATTGCCATCGAATTTTTCCGTTCGCTTTTACAATATTCTGATACCATTCGGACTCTGATAACTCGGGCGTTACTTTATAAAAATGCCCTGAATTCAATAAAGTCTGGTTTTCTGAATAAATTCTAATTTCCCGTACTTCACTGCTGTATAAATTTATTAAATTGTTAAATTCAGTATATTCATAATAAGACTCGAATACTTCCTGATCGCCCTTATAATTGGTTAAAAGCAGCCGCTCCAAATTTTGATCCATCTGCAGCTTGTACGAAATATTCATCAACAGTTTCATTGCTTCATCCACTCTGGTATAAATTCTTTCTACATTGAAAGTTGCCTCGCGAATTGCGTTCTCTACCGCCATATTCCTTATACCGGTGATTAATATAATGCCAACTAACAGTACAGGCAGGAAGACAACAAGTATGTATGAAAGAAGAAGCTTTTCTCCGATTTTAATATTGTTAAATTTTCTTGTAATATGATTTATCCGCAATTAAATCTTCTCCCATATAAGTTGTTGTTCCCGATATCGGCGGCTTCAAAATAAGGCTTCTCATGCTCACCATAATTGATCCTTATTGGTTAATCAAAAACGCCAAATTCATCTTTTTTATCATTCGAAAGCTTATGACACAAGTATCCGGATGCGGCTTGATTAGCGGCTGAAACAATCTTCTTAACAATTATAATTTTATCATAACCTTCCAAAAACTCAATAAAATACTGGTTTTTTGAAAACTTGTATCCCAGGGCAATATTGTACTCTTACTATGTAATTAATAAATACCATGGTATATACCAAACATGCCGGGCAAATAGAACGCAAACAAGGGGTGGAATTGATTTTTTTATCAACTCCATCCCTCTGTTGCTATTAAATGGCTCTTTGTCAATCCGGCGCCATCGCTTTATTATATTATGCGGGCTTGCCTTTGGCCTTTTTTACTGCCATAATTTTGTTCTTTCCTTGAGTACCTTATTGAACTGTTCCGTAACCATATCCAATCCTGCATCCTTTAACGCTTGTTGATATTCAGCCCATTTTGCGTCGAATTCGGAAGGATCTCCCATTACGATTGCCGGTATCATCCTGTACCCTGTCTTTAGAATCCTGTCGTCCGCCGCTTTCCATTCGGGATCTTCTATATTTACCAGCCATGCCGCACCATAAGGCTTAACGGGGAACTCATCCGCTTGCGGGTACAATTCTTTCCATGTATTTACGCCGTAATGGCTCAGAACCTCATTTTCAATAGGCAGCTGCCGGGCAGCTATCTCTTCAAGCGTATCAAAAGCTTCAAAATACTGGCCTGTTGAATCTTTTACAGCATTTCCGTATGTCGGGAAAGGATAACAGTATTTCTTAATACCGGTTTTCTGCTGCCATGCAGGGTCTGAATTTCTCATTTCTTTTACTTCCGGCTTCAATACCCTCTTTCCGTTCTCTATAGTATAGTGAAGGTCTTTTACGCCCCAGTGGGTTAATATCTGTGCCTCTTCGGTACACATCCAGTCAATGAACTTGATTGCCCTTACAACATCCTTACAGTTTGTGGTGATAGCCATTCCCCAACCGCCAAGATATCCGGCACTCTGGAAATCGGCGAATTTAACTGATTCATCTATAGTTATTGGAAAATATCCGTATACGGCTTCATATTTTTCATCTTTTTTCAGTGCGGTAACAGCCTCGTCGATTTCCCATCTTGCATCAGCCAAAGCAATTACCCTGCCTGAAGCGATTTTAGCTTTGTATTGATCATATTTTTGTACAAAGCTTTCCGGATCAAGTAAGCCTTTATCGTGCATACCGTTCAGCCATCTGAAGTATTCCTTCACCTCATCCCTTGTCAAATGCCTCACCGCATCAAGGGTTTCAATATCTATGTACCATTCCCCGTCATCGCTGTTGCCTGTAGCAAAGTTAGCGGGATTTGAAACCGTTATCATAAATCTCCAATCATCGGCCAAAAGTGAAAGGGGTATTGATTTCTGACCATACAGCGTTGGATTCTGCTCGTAGAATGTACGTATAGCATTCTCAAAATCCTGCAGTGTTCTGAGCCTTGGGTAGCCCAATGCCTTAACGGCTCCCAACTGCAGCTGGAAACCCGCGTTAGGCTCCATATTTTCCTGGCCTACTTCTTTTCCGCCAACATAGTATATGGAAGGATCATCAAGACTCCAACGCAGTCTTTTAATGTCAATTTCTCCATAGAATTTCTTGATATTCGGTCCGTACTGTTCGATTAAATCATCCAATTTTATAATGGCGTTAACATTCTTTAAAATACTGAGGTCCCCTTTGCCGTAGACAAAATCCGGGTAGTCACCGCTGGCTGCCATCAGAGATAGTTTTTGTTTCCCCGCGTCACTGCTGACCGCATTTTCAATTTCAAGCGTAACTCCGGTTGCTTTTTTGATTTCCTGTGCGACAGGACTGGAAAAGTCGGTGTCCGGGTATGCATCCGTTTCAACATTATACATTGTAAATGTGATCGGTTCGGGAGCTGCATCCGCTGGAGCTGTATCATCTGAAGAAGCACCTTTTTGTGCCGGCGTCGTTGTCGGTTGTGTGCCTGTAACTTGCGGACCGCATCCGGCAGCTAATGTTATCATTACAAGTACCAGAATTAGTAGTAGCGTTCTTTTCATTCAAATAACCTCCTTATATTAATTTATTTACAATGAGACACGCCATTTAAGGTTAAGCTTGAATTCCGGTAAAAATGCTGTGCAAGCTTACACATCCTGCCTGGTTATCCCATTGAAAGCCAAAGCTTAAGTTTTCACTGCGCCGAGCGTTAAACCCTTAATGAAATATTTCTGCACAAACGGATACACAATAACAATGGGCATCGTAGCCACAACTGTCATCGCCATTCTTAATGATTCAGGCGAGACTCTTTTTTGTGCAAGATCGGAAGAACCGTAGATATCCTGTTGTCCTGATGACTGGGCGCTTAAAAGTATTTTTTGAAGTTCAAATTGCAGTGTTGTAAGTTTTTTGTTTGAACTGCAGTAAAGGTATGTATCAAACCATGAATTCCACTGACCCACCGCAATGAACAATGAAATTGTAGCAATTGCCGGGGTACATAACGGAAATATAATTCTGAAAAATATGGTTAAATCGTTTGCGCCGTCCAGTTTGGCTGATTCTTGAAGTTCAAACGGCAGCCCGTCAATAAAAGAACGTATCACTATCACATTAAATGCACTGATAAGCCCGGGCAGGATATAAACAAGAAAATTGTTCGTAAGCCGAAGATTTCTTATTAACATATACTCGGGAATCAACCCCCCGCTCACATACATCGTGATAATATAAAGTATGGTAACCGCCTTCCTGGCTATAAAGTCGTGTCTGCTGATAACAAAAGCAACCATGGCTGTGCTGATAATACCCGTAAAAGTTCCAATAATAGTTCTTAGAACTGAAATAATGACCGAGGTTAATAATGCTTTCGTTTTAAAGATCTCTGCATAGTTCAAAAAAGTAAATTCCCTTGGGAATATTGTTATGCCACCCTTCACGGTATCAATTGAATTATTCAGGGATATCGCCAACACATTCAGAAATGGGTACAGTGTGGCAATCATCAAAATAATCATCAGTAAATAATTAAAAGTATGAAAGATTATATCTGCCGCAGACATCCTTTTCAAGGCTTTTCATCCCCCTATTTGGTTATAATGCCAATTCCGGCAACTTTTCTGCTTATTCCATTAGCTGTAAAAACCAGAATAATACTGACTAATGATTTGAACATGCCCGCTGCCGTACCGAAGGCCCATCTTCCGGCCGATATTCCATAGTCCAGTATATACAAATCCAAAACATCGGAATAGTCGCGAACCAATGAGTTTCTCATAAGAAACTGTTTTTCAAAACCAATATTGATTAAGTTTCCTATACTCATAATTAAAATTACCATAACGGTAGGGAGAATACCTGGCAGCGTTATATGCCAGATTTTTTTAAACCTGCCCGCGCCATCTACCATTGCCGATTCGTATAGCTCAGGAGATATTCCTGCAATAGCCGCCAGGAATATAATTGAATTCCATCCGATTTCCTTCCAGACATCGGCAAAGGTTACAATACCCCAGAAAAAGTTCGGTTTTGCCATAAATTGAACCGGCTGCTCAACAATACGCAGAGCCATAAGAATATTGTTCACAACACCATCGTCAATAGAGAGCATTTTATTGAATAAGCTTGCAACAATAACCCAGGAAACAAAATGAGGAAGGTATGAAATGGTCTGAACCATACGTTTAAATGTTTGTTTTGTGATTTCATTTAATAGTATTGCCAAAACGATCGGGAGTGTAAAACCAAATATGAGAGAAAGTATGCTCATTGCCAGAGTATTTCTTAAAACCAGATAAAAGTAGTTATCCTGGAACATAATAATAAAATACTTCAGTCCAACCCATTCCTGCTGAAAAAAACCCTTTCCGGGTATATACTGCTGAAAAGCCATCGTCCAGCCCCAGAGGGGTATATATTTAAAGATAATAACCCATATCACAAATGGTAATGACATAAGAAGCAAATACTTTTGCTGGTTTAAACGCTTAATATTCTTTTTACTAAAAATATATTTTTGATTTCTTTGTGCTATCTTGTTTACCGGCTGCATGCTTATACCTCCAAGACTGAATTTATGTTTTATAAACCCTTTAAAAATTATATTTTTGGAGATTCTTGCAGTATGCAGTATTTTGCTGTGATTTTACACAATATAAATTGACTGCTTAAAATATACCATTTATGTTTTTTTATTAATACAGTAATTTTTACAGTATTTTTACAGTAAAAATCACACAAGTTAACACCAAACCGGAAATCGTGAATAGAACAATTGACAGGCATCGTATCTGAATAATGGATATGTAAACTTCTTTGTAGCATTTATGCGCTTAAGCGTTAATATTTCGGTGCATAATTCATACAAGCGTGTGACTTTAAAGGGAATTTACAACAATATTTTTCAAAATCTCCGTACTCAGCCTTACAGGGTTATTTTTATTTGATGTTTTTAATGCTATTATTTCGGCATCTTTTTCGGT
Organism: Clostridiaceae bacterium; assembly: GCA_012730095.1. Taxonomy (GTDB): domain Bacteria; phylum Bacillota; class Clostridia; order DSM-8532; family DSM-8532; genus DTU069. Next base: position 3,084 of record JAAYBO010000146.1, on the reverse strand, counting down.
TACTCCGAACGCTCCAAGGCCAGGCAGACCTAAACCAATTCTAAGGTTTTTCAAAAATTCAATCAAAGCGCCGCAAGCTTTTTCAACATTTTTTGAGCATTCCCCTGTAAGTATTTCTCCAAGCCGGGCATATTTACTTAAGTGATATTCACTTTCATTCTCATTGGACATCAATTCGTTTATACTCATTCTGACCGTTTCAGGTAGAACTATACCGCATATTACACCATGGGGAATTTTAAAAAGCGCTCCTATAGATGAAGCAAATCCATGGTCGACACAAAGGCCGGCATTAGCTAAAGTAATACCAGACACGAGCGCGGCATAGGACATTTTTGCCCTTTTGTCAATATTCCCGGGTTCATTTGTGCTGACGTCTATCAGCGAATCACGAACCGATTCAATCCCGGACAGCGCTAAAGCATCAGTTAAAGGGGAAGCCGACGTTGACATGTATGAGCCTATAAGCTGGCAAAGTGCATCCATACCGCTGGATGCCGTCACATTTAAAGGGCATGATAACGTAAGTTCAGGATCGACCAAAGCTATGTCAGGTGTGAAATTCTCGTGCCTTAATGAATTTTTGAATCCGTTGCTGCCAACTCGTCCAAGTACGGCATTTTTAGTCGCTTCGCTTCCTGTGCCTGCCGTTGTTGGCACAGCAATAAAAGGGATCTTCGTTCCATCATGTACTTTACCTTCGCCGACACCTTCGACGTATGCAATAACCGATTCGGTTTTTGAAAACATTGCTGATATGGCTTTCCCTGCATCAATAACACTCCCTCCGCCTACTGCAACAACCACATCAATATCGAAGCCCCGGTATTCTGAAACAGCGTTGTCTATAAGCTCCGGAGAAGGCTCCCCCGAAACCCTGACGTTTAATGCTTCTATCCGTAATTGCTTCAGCTTTTTGGTTATCCACGCGTATTGAGGAGTGCTTTCAAATGACTTTCCCCCTATAACAAGAACAATGCGCCGGGCGTTTTTTACCAGCGGAAGATCTGCCAAACACCTGAATTTACCCGGGCCAAATATTATATACGGTGTCCGTGAGATTTTAAATGCAGAACTGTTTCCAAACATAAATTTCCTCCGATAAAATACTTTAAACTGCCTCGTTTTTGCCACTCATTCTCAGTAGAACCATACATTCGGTCAATAAATATGCGTCTTTTATATTAAGAGTTTGTACTTTCATTTTTTACTTTTACACCTGCAATTCCGAAAACGGGTTAATCCACCTAAGCCTATTAATTTAAGCTTAAGTTGTTGTTGGTCATGCTAAATGGCTGATGACTCAGGCGGAGATTTCCATCGCATCATACATAAAGCATTATTACGGCGATAAATTCAAGCGGCTTATCCGCTGCATTTTCGATGGAGTGCGATGCTCCGTTTCCCGTAAGTACAGCGTCACCAGGCTTTACAATCCTTTCTGTTCCATTGTCATTTACCTTAGCGGTACCGCTAAGTATATAATAAGCTTCTTCCTCTCCTTCATGCTGGTGCATGCCTATCGAGCATCCCGGGTTCAGCGTGATTTTTGCAAACAGCCGGACTTTTCCCTTCATTTCATCAATGTTTAGAATATGCATTATTTCAACGTTTCCATTGCCGCCCCGCATTTGCTCCCTGATTTCCAATTTCATTTCCTCTGCTTTTTTTATCATATTATTAACCTCCTCTTTATAACAATTATGTAAACATTATTGTTTTTATCAAATTATTTCCCGAACTCAAATAAAATAGTAAATTTCCTTTTGTTTTTCTGCATTCTTAATCCATTTGTAATCTTGTTTTTTTAATAAATATGCTATACTGATTATAAGTAAATTTATGCCGTATGTAAACCACGCATAAAGATATTACAATCAGCATTCCGATATTTTTAACAGAAATTATATAATCTTACCGCTGACGAAAGGTGTGTGTGTAAATTGGTTGAGTCTTTAGTAAACATTTATCAGCAGGTACGCGGTCTTGGCATGTACATAATAACAATCACTTTTATCGTTTTTATTATATCATTTGTTGCCAATTTGATAATCAGAAAAAAGTATACCGTAATCCTTGACGATTTACTCGACTGGCGCCGCAGAAAAGAGGGAGCATTTCACTCGGATATTCTTAACAAAATTATCGAAGACTATAAAAATACCGCAGCAGGCAGCTACAGTGAAGTAAACACACAGGCTATAATTGAAAAGAGCTTCAATTTAAGGCTTAGGGGCACGGCTTTGTGGGAGCGGTTTATAAAAAACAGCAATACCCTTTTGATTACGTTAGGCCTTTTTGGTACCTTTGTAGGCTTAACGGTTGCCGTGAGCCAGATAGCTGGTATTTTTATAAATATGGATATAACTGATATTGTTGAAAACGAGGGTATTCAGGATTTACTCAGAAGCCTCGTTTCATCGCTTCAAGGCATGTCGGTGGCCTTTGTAACAAGCTTGGTCGGCATTGGCTGTTCTATAATCCTCACAATCCTTCTTACTGTTGTAAACGCTGAAGAGGTACGAGAAAACCTCATGGTTCATATTGAAGAGTATCTGGATAATACAGTCTCCCTTGTGGTTGCGCAGGATAAAGAAACCGAATATACAATGATGAACAACATTTTAAGAGAAACATTTATGGAGTTTGGTGACAAAATCCAGACTACTCTTAAGGATACGGTTGAAAGCTTTGGAGAAAAGCTTACCAATGTGGTTATGGATGTTAATGTATCAAGCCAGACGCTTGACGCAACTGTTGAAAAGTTTGACAATTCACTTGCCAATTTTGCGTCAAATATGAGGGATTTGAATGAATTTAACCTGAACATGCGGAACAATATCGAAAGAATGGACGTCAATTTCATTAAAGTAACCGAAGCCTTAACGAGAACCTCCGATATTGTTGTTGAAAACTATCGCAGTATTGAAGGCTTCTCTAACAACATACGGGAAGCGGCCGATGAAATGACCTCATACAACCGGCAGCTTGTGTCCGATGTCGGACAGATTGTAAGCGAGGTATCCTCAACAGTCCAAACTGTACAGAAACTTGCGGGCGCAATGGATACAAACATGCGCCAGC
>JAAYBO010000145.1 GCA_012730095.1 Clostridiaceae bacterium | reverse complement strand
AATGCTGCAAATATGAATCTCGCTATTTCAGGTCTTTCTCTAAATGATGATATGGACAATGAGGATAAAATCAACGCTATTGTAGAAGGCAGAAAGCTTGTGAAAAATGCCAGCTATTTTGCGTTTACAGCGACACCTAAAAATAAGACCGAGGAGATGTTTGGCGTCCCCTATGAGGAGGATGGAGTCATAAAACATCGCCCGTTTCATGTTTACACAATGAAACAGGCCATTCAAGAAGGTTTTATACTGGATGTATTGAAAAATTATACGACAATCGATAGCTGGTATAAAATCATGAAAACAATTGAAGACGACCCGATGTTTGACAAAAAACGGGCTCAGAAGAAACTACGTGCGTTTGTTGAGGGAAAGCCTGAAGTTATTGCTAAAAAGGCAGAAATCATGGTTGAGCATTTTCATGAGCAGGTCATTGCTAAGAAAAAGATTAATGGTCAGGCAAGAGCTATGATTGTTACAGCCAGTATTGCCAGATGCATCGAATATTATTTTGCCATCAATAAGTGCTTGAAAGATAGGCGCAGCCCATATAAAACAATTATTGCTTTCTCTGGTGATCATAAATATAACGGCCAGGAACCAGCACTTACCTCTGCAGCCTTGAATGGATTTTCGGATGCAAAGATTCCGAAAGAGTTTAAAAAAGATCCCTATCGTATCTTAGTTGTGGCTGATATGTTTCAGACAGGGTTTGACGAGCCCTTTCTTCAAACTATGTATGTCGATAAACCCCTCTATGATATTGCTGCCGTCCAGACTCTTTCGCGCCTGAATAGAGCCTATCCGGGAAAGGATGAGGTTTATGTCTTGGATTTTGCAAATAAAACTTCAGTAATTGAAGAGGCCTTCTCGAAATTTTATAGAACAACAATTCTTTCAGATGAAACAGATCCAAACAAACTTTACGACCTTATCTCACTAATGGAGAATTATCAGGTATATGAAGATGACAATGTTAATTACCTTGTTGATCAGTTCTTAAGCGGAGCTGAACGCGATCGACTTGATCCTGTTTTAGATGCTTGTGTGGCAGTATATAACCAGCTTGAAACGGAAGATCAAATAGAGTTTAAAAGTGCTGCCAAATCTTTCGTTCGCACATATGGTTTTTTAGGTGCTATTTTGCCGTATGGAAATGTTGAATGGGAAAAGCTTTCAATATTTTTAAATTTTCTGATACCAAAGCTGCCATCACCTCGTGATGATGATTACTCGGAAGGCATCCTCTCTACGATTGATTTAGACAGTTACCGCAATGAAGCACAGCAAGCAATTTCTATTAAATTAGAAGATGAGGATGCAGAAATTGCTCCGATTCCGGCAGGAAAAATCGGATATATAATCGAGCCAGAGATGGATCTTCTTTCTAAAATCATCATGAATTTCAATGACATGTTCGGCAATATTGAGTGGAAAGACGCTGATAATGTACAAAGGCAAATTCTTGAAATCCCAAGCATGGTCTCCATGGATGAGAAATATCAAAATGCTATGAAAAATTCTGATGAACAGGAAGCACGTACAGAAAGTGAGCGTGCTTTGCAAAAGGTTATTTTTTCTATCATGTCTGACAATATGGAACTATTTAAGCAGTTTCAAGATAATCCGTCATTCAGAAAATGGTTATCTGATCTTGTGTTTAATTTAACCTATAACACGGAAGGAAAACCTTATAAAACATCTGATTTGAATTCTTCGGAGGAAGGTAAAGATGATGTCACGAGGTAAAAATATCAATCTGTTCCTGATGGATGGCGAGGCCTCCGGCCGTATCAAGTGTACTCTTGCCAATTGGACCGGCATCGCATACAAAATTCCGCGCACAATGCTGGATAAAGCAAGAGATATTTCCTATTTGGATCAAACGGTGTTTATTTCCTCTTCGGCACAACTGAGGCTGCAGGAGATCCTATCGTTTATGTTGGCCAAGCAGGAATAAGAAAAAATGGTCGCGGTATACTTTGTCGTTTGGATGAACATAGGCGTGACAGTGAAATGGACTACTGGACGGAAGCTGTAGCCTTTACCACTTCAAACAATTCTTTCGGTCCTACGGAAATCAGCTATCTTGAAAATCGTTTCTGTAACATGGCAAAGGAAGCTAAGCGATACTTTGTGAAAAATAGCAATGACCCAAGTCCCGGAAACATCACAGAGGAAAAAGAAAGCGAGCTGGAAGAGTTTATTGTTTATGCAAAACTTGTGATGGGAGCTCTTGGTTACAAAATTTTTGAGCCTCTGGTAGTGAGAAAACAGCAAATTGAGGCTACTGAAAAAACTGATGAACAGCCGTTATTGTTCTTCAAAACACAAAAAGCGGATGCCTCCGGGAAAAGAACATCGGAGGGGTTTGTTGTCATGACCGGAAGCACCATTTCTTTAACAACAACTAAAAGCTGTCCGGAAAATATCCTTAAATTTAGAGAAAAGTTTGCCGAGAAAATCGATGATCAAGGTAAATTAACTGAAGACCTGCTCTTTCCAAGCCCTTCAGCGGCTGCAGGTTTCGTTGGTGGTTCCTCTTTAAGCGGAAACATAATGTGGAAAGATGAATCCGGAAAAAGCCTAAAAGATATTGAAGCTACAGAATAAAGTCATTTTCTAAAAAAATTGCCCAAAACCGCATAACTTGTCCAAGGGGATAGTGAGAGGATCATTATCCCTTTTGTTTTGCTCCTCTCGAAAATTTATCGAAAGGAGTTTTTTATATGAACAAACTCATTTATGTCTGCTCGCCTTATCGGGGAGATATCAGGACGAACACGGAACAGACCAAGGGATACTGCCGAAAAATTGTTCAGGAAGGCGATATCCCCATCGCTCCTCATCTTCTCTTTCCGCAGTTTATGGATGACAGCAAAGCCGCCGAGCGAGAGCGAGCAATGGAGATGAACCTTGAAATTATGCGCCACTGCGATGAGGTTCATGTCTT
>JAAYBO010000144.1 GCA_012730095.1 Clostridiaceae bacterium | reverse complement strand
GTAATTAGGTATGTGAACAGATGTAGTTGAATTATGGCTTATTGTGGAATGTGCATAAAAAAGCCATATGATAAAGAAAAAAATATATTAAATTATACTATATTTATAGTAGAAACTTGGCAATATCCAGTAAAAAGCACACATATTTTTTTTGAAATGCATATAATTTAATCTCCACTGTTTTTGATCTACTGTTTAATTTTATCCATTTTATTAAAAAAATATGACTTAATTTACTTATCACTCATTTCAATCAGACCGCGGATATCAACAACAGGTTCAATAAATAGAATCCCTTTTCCGGGTTCATTCAGATCAAGCTCCTCAGTCAGAGCACTTACCACTTTATCAACAAGGTCTTTTGGCGTCAGGATTATCACAAGTTCCTTTTCCGGTTCAATTTCCACACCAAACAACCTTGTGTCGATCTCCGCGCCGGCGCCTCGCCCATGTAGAATTGTGCCGCCTCTTACGCCGGCTTTACGCGCGATATCCATTACATCATTAGCCATACCGCGATCAACTATCACTGTCAGTTTTTTGAACATACTCTCTCCCTCCGTTTGTTGTACTGTCTTCGAGTCGGTTTGTTTATGATTTGCTTCTTGCTCCGGAAGTCCTACCGCACATATAACCGGTGTAATATAGGCAATGCCATGACCAGGTTTTGAAAGCTGCAGTGTTTCATCGAAACAATCCAATACCTCTTTAGTAATTTCTTTTCTTAGTAATAATTTTATTATTTCTTTTTTTTGGTTTTGATCCCAAGCAAGTTCAAAACCGTATTGCTTACAGTGCCTCTTCCTATGATTATTATCCCGCCTTTAATCCCCTGCTCTTTGGCAAGGCGGACGCATTTATGACTTTGATTCTCACTAAGGATTAATGTCAGCAACTGAATATTCCCATCATTCAGAGCACAGTCTTGCTTATCCATGATTACCTCCAATTGTTTCCTGTTTAGAACTCTTGGTCTTTGAGCTCTTGCGCGTTTTTATCATATAGAGTGCACCTAATAATTCTAATGCAATAATCGGCATCATAGCAACAATCGCAATCATTCCAAATCCATCCGCTACCAGATCAGCTGAAGGAACCTGAGCTGCAATACCTTGAACAAAAGCCAAAGAGAAGGTTGCGGTCATAGGACCGGATGCAACACCACCAGCATCATAAGCCATGCCAACAAACAATTCAGGTACAAAATAGGCTAAAATAGCAGAAATACCAAACCCAGGCAGTAAATATACCCATAACTGGAGATTTGGAAGGTAAATTCGTAAGGCAGACATAAAAATAGAAAGCCCCACTGCAATAGAGAGGAAAACGAGAACGAGCGAGCGCTTGACGTACCCCCCTGTAACATCTTCAACCTGGTTTGTCAAAACATGGACAGCAGGTTCGGCCAGTACGGTTGTCAGCCCAAGGAAAAGTGATACAATCATTACCGGGACTTTTGAGTCCATTGTAGCAAGTTGAATGCCAAGCTGCGTGCCGACTGCCATAAAACCGCCGTTTACGCCCAATAAAAATACCACCAGCCCGAAAAATGTTAAAAATAAGCCTCGCGTGATGTCGAACACCCGGCTTATCTTCTGCTTAAATGAAAAAATCTGGAACAATATGTATACTATTATTATCGGTAAAAGCGAAATTAGTGCTTCCCACGCAAGCGGCAGAAATCTGGAACCGTATATATCCAACAGGCCAGAACTGGTAATAGTTTGCTCAGGCAATGTACCGTTAAGTTTATCTATGCCAAATATTAAACCTGTAACCAGAACTCCAAGGATTGCTCCGGTCGATGAAATACCAACAAGGCCAAAATTATCTGCTTCGCTGGACTTGGATTTCATTGCCGAGATACCGGCGGCCATAGCTAACATAAAAGGAACGGTGATCGCGCCTGTCGTCGCCCCGGAAGCATCAAATGCAATAGCAATAAAATCGGAAGAAGAAAAATAAGACAAAATAAGAATTAAGCCATATGCAGCGGTAAATACATATTTAAGCTGAACTCCTTTCAATATGCGAAGCATTCCCAATGTCATCATTACACCAAGCCCTACTGAAACAACAATTACCATCAGTGTCTGATCAAATTGTCCTGAGGTCACGCTGTCCACCTGGCCGGCAAGAATATGCAGATCCGGCTCGGCATATGAGATGAAGAACCCCAGAACCAAACAAATAGTAATTATCACCGCATAGCTCTTTGAGTGAGTCAAAGCATTACCGATACCATGACCTATCGGTTCCAAACCCTGATCTATACCGAACAGAAATACCGTTAACCCAATAATGACCAACACCGAGCCCAGCAAAAAAGCGTACAGCATGGAAGAATCCAATGGGCTTATAGTAAAATGGAGTATCAATACTATTGCCGTTATCGGCAAAACAGATGCCAGTACCTCTCTAAGTTTATCTTTTATCGCGCCCAATCAAACACCTCATTGCAAAAAAATATTATATTAATAAATATTGTATGTAATTCGGAAATTTTTACTTCCTGTCTGTGATAAAACCGGCACTCACATTCCATGCGTGCCATATATTATTTATTCAAATGCAATATGGAAAATGCACTCTTCCGTCTTATTTTATAACAACGGGGGCAAATATGCAAGCATACACTTTGTTATTTTTTCCCATTTATAATATACTGTTCAGGCGTATTTCGTTTCCTTGGCGACGCTGTGTTTTTGGTATAATTCTGCGAGCTTTTTAACTAATGTACAAGTTTTTTGAGGTCAATCCTGAGTTGTTTTCCGAAGCAGGACCCGCGGGAATAGTGTTCAGACATTACAAAATGGAAATTTATTATTTTTGTTGACAAATTTATCATTTTCATATATATTCTATGTAACGCGTTTATACTATATACTAAACCGATGATTGAGAATAGTAGCATAAGGGACTTTGTCTTCAGAGAGCCGCAGGTGGTGGGATTGCGGCGATAAAGCTTATTGCGAATGGACTCATGAGGGCGAAGCAGAAATGTAAAAGTATGCAAGCCGGGATCTTCACCCGTTATAAATGAAGCATGTATGATCGTACATGAAGCAGAGCGGCGCATTTAGCGCAAATTAGGTGGCACCGCAGAGATATAACAGTCTTTGTCCTATTAAAGGATAAAGGCTTTTATTTATTTTAAGCAAAACATATAGAATTAAAACCTGGCCAAAAACAAAACCTGAATTTATCTCATTATATTGAGTTTTTTGCCTTAACATAATATTAATTAAAGAAAGGATGAATAACATGAACAAAATACCTTACAGAATTATTCTTGAAGAAAGCGAATTGCCGAGAAGCTGGTATAATCTTAAGGCAGTAATGAAAAAACTCCCGTCTCCTCCGCTTAACCCTGCCACCCTTAAGCCGTGCACTCCGGAGGAATTGAAACCTGTATTTTGCGATAAGCTTGTTGAGCAGGAAATAAATACTACAGATAAATATATTGAAATTCCTGAAAAGCTTTTTGATTTTTACAGGATGATCCGGCCGTCACCGCTTATAAGG
>JAAYBO010000143.1 GCA_012730095.1 Clostridiaceae bacterium | reverse complement strand
TCTCGTCTTATTAACCAGATCGGCGAGAGTAATATTATCAAGCACGCTGTTTATCGCATCGCCAAGCTGCTTCCAAACGTCAAGCGTTACACACTCGGCGCTTCGGGGGCATTGATTTGGTTCGTCCTCCATGCACGCAACGGGCACCAGACTTCCTTCAATCAGTCTCAGAATCATTCCAACAGTGTATTCCTCCGCCGGTCGTGCCAGCTTGTACCCTCCCTGCGATCCGCGAATACTTTTTACATACCCGGCTCTGCTTAAAACTGTGATGATCTGTTCCAGGTATTTGTATGATATCCCTTGTCGTTCCGAAACGCTCCTGATCGTCACATATTGATCGGAACCGTTCAAAGCCAGATCGATCATCAGACGCAGCGCATAACGGCCTCTTGTCGATATCTTCATAAAATCTCACTCTCCCGATTACCTACTATACCATATGAATAATATGAATTCAATAAAAGCCTCCCGCTTCTTCTCTATCCCTTATTTATCTTTCTGTAATCGGACGGGGATTTTCCCATGATCTTCTTAAACAGCCTGGAAAAATAGTATTGATCATTGTAACCAATATTTGATGCAACTTCGGAAATAGTCATGTCGGTAAAATCAAGATTGAGACATGCTTTTTGAATTTTCAGCCGGATAAAAAAATCGATGGGGGAGTAACCGGTTTTTTCTTTAAAAATAGCTGTAAGCTGAGTCTTGGAAAGATTGCTGCAAACCGTTAAGTCACGAAGGGAAAGCATCTTGTCCGTGTTTTTTTCCATAAAATCTATGCAGTTTTTAACACACATCGTTTTCTTATCTTTTTGGCCATGCTTATTATAAGGCATATACAATACGGTTGCCAGAAAATAACCGAAGCATTGACAGGCATATATTATGCTGTTTATAACCGAACCCCTTGATAATGCCTCAAAAATATTATCAAATAAATTCGTAAGAATGGGCAAGGCTGATATGGGCACGTCGACAATTGTAATGCTGCTGTTATCCGGAACAAAGCACTTGTCCGTTTCCCCGCTGTAATGAAACCAATAGATATCCCAGGGTTCTTCATCACTTGAGCCATAAATATGCGGCAGGTCTTTCGGGATTATCAGTACGGAATTTCTGCGAATTCGGGATATTTTTCTATCAATGATTACATAGCCTTCCCCTTTGGTGCAGTAAATTAAAATATTCTGTTTACAGCCTGCTTTTCTTTCAATATAGTGATACCGGGCACTCGGGAAGTAACCTATATCCGTAATATAAAGATTCTTTAAAAGGGGATGCATAGATATATTGTTCACGGTTTCTTCAGGCAGAACAAGTAATTTCTGGCCTTTAAAGTATTGTGCAATGCGTTTTTTCATATTTTCATTATAATTTCATAGACAATAAATTTCAACAAAAAATCCGGAATATAATCCATCTAATATGTAATAATGTGTATTTGTTAATGCTGTGCTATTTGTTATATTCAAGGTAAACACAAAGCTCATCTTAGCGTAAAGCAAATATAACAGGATTAAAGATATCCCTTGCCTTTATAGGCGGCGGGTACCGAACTATAATACAGGCGGTGAGTAAAAAACATGAAAAATTACTTTATTGATCTTACAGATAACAAAAAGGACATTTATTCCGGGCATATTAAGCTTGGCGGAACAAACCCGAATGGGGATAAAATAAGCTTCACGAACTACTATATGGAACTTAACGGAGAGCCTTTTTTCGGAATTTCAGGGGAGTTTCACTTCAGCCGCTGTCATGAAAGGTTCTGGGAAGATGAAATTATTAAGATGAAAATGGGCGGAATAAATATTGTCTCGACATATATCTTCTGGAATCACCACGAGGAAGAAGAAAACATATTTGAATGGAGCGGAAACAGGAATTTAAGGCGTTTCGTTGAATTGTGCGGTAAGCAGGGTTTATATGTGATAATAAGAATAGGACCTTTTTGTCATGGTGAATGCAGGAATGGCGGCTTGCCGGATTGGCTGTTTGGCCGGCCTTTTGAAATAAGATCGAATGAGAAGGAGTACCTTTTTTATGTACGCAGGTTCTATACTGAAATTGGCAAACAGGTAAACGGGCTTCTCTATAAGGATGGCGGACCAGTTATCGCAACCCAGATAGAAAACGAATATATGCATTCCGCAGCGCCCTGGGAAATGACAACCGGTACAAGCAATGAATGGGTTCCCGGAGGAAAAGACGGGGATTCCCATATGAAAAAGTTAAAATCACTCGCAATTGAAGCCGGGCTCAAAACTCCGATATATACCTGCACCGCATGGGGAGGCGCGGCAGCCCCGGTAGATGAAATGCTGCCTCTATGGGGCGGGTACGCGTTCTGGCCGTGGATTTTTTACGGAGATGCGGAAGAACACCCTGTAACACCGGAATTTATATTCCGGGATTATCACAACTCTACCAAACCGAAATGTTATAACTTTGAGCCGAAGTATGACCCTGAAAGCTACCTGTATGCCTGCTGCGAAATGGGAGGAGGCATGAATGTCTCTTACAAATACAGGTTCGTACTGCCGTACGAAAGCGTACCGGCAATGGCTGTAGTAAAAGCTGCGGGCGGCTGCAATTTTATAGGTTATTACATGTACCACGGGGGTTCAAACCCAAAGGGAAAGAAAGACACTTATTTAAATGAACATTCGATGCCGAAAATCTCTTATGATTTTCAGGCGCCTGTCGGAGAGTTCGGCCAGTTAAGAGAATCCTATAAGGAGCTAAAGCTTCAGCATTATTTTTACAAGGATTTTGAAAAAGAGCTCTGCCTTATGAAAACAGTTCTTCCGCGTGATACCGATTCAATGGATCCTGAGAATCTTGATGAACTGAGGTTCGCCGCAAGAGTGAACGGCGAATCCGGCTTTATATTTATAAACAATTATCAGGATCATATGGAGCCTAAGGAGCAATCCGATTTCAGCATTCAGCTTAAACTTGGAAACGAAAATAATATACGAATACCGGAAAACGGCTCGTTAAATCTTGGCAAAGGCGCTTGCTGCATACTGCCATTTAATTTGAATATCGGAGGAACTCTTCTGAATTACTCAACTGCGCAGCTTATTACCGCAATTGAGCATGACGGTGAAAAATTCTATTTTTTCTTTACACCGGACAGAATGACAGCGGAGTATTGTTTTAGTGAAGAACTCAAAGACATCAGGGCGGAAAATGCCATTGTTGAAATTGCCGGCGGCAAAACGATAATTCATATTAATGATAATTGCTCAGGCACTGTTAAATTTACTGCGGCCAAGGGACAGACGATAAATATTTGCACCCTTAAAAAAGAACAGGCTGTAAACTTTTGGAAAGTTAATATTCGGGGCTGCGACAGGGTTATTATTACACAAGCCGGCGTTCTTGCGTCAGAAAAGACAATGAAGTTTGAATGTGCGAGGATGGAAAGCGTAAATTTTTCTATATTCCCTGACGCTGCTCCCCGTTTTATAACCGGAGCGAAAGTTATTAATAAATTCAGAGACGGTATATTTACAGCATATGAGCTGAAACTCCCCAAGATCGGCAGCGATATCAGCATAAAAAAGATAAAAAGCAATAAAGCGGTAATAAAAGTATCCGAAGAATTATTTTCCTGTACAAAGGAAGTAATACTTAAAATAGATTATATCGGGGACATCGGTTACGCATTTATAGATGGAGAGCTTATACATGACAACTTTTGCAATGGAAAACCATGGGAAATCGGATTAAAGCGGTTTGAAAAAGAAATTTTGGATAAAGGTATGTATATTTATGTGTCACCGTTGAAGACAGGCAGTACAGTAAAGAGTGATTCGGTTATGGCCGCAAGAATGGAAATAAATGAAGGGGAAATAGCTGAAATAAACTCAATCGCGGCAGTGCCTGTATATGAAATTATCGTAAGCTGATTGTTTATTCTGAGATTTTTAAGCCATCGATTACTTAGGGGGTAAGCAAAATGTATAATTTTTATGTTACTTCGGAAGATCGCATAATACTTCGTGAATTAGCAAAAAAGCAGCTTGAATATTCGCAGCTGCCCGTGATGAAAGAACGCGCGGAACAATGGTACAGACATAATGACGGAAATGGTGAAAGACCTATGATCCATATAGAGATATGGACTTTTGAGCAGGATATTATCCCAAAGCTGAGGTGTCAGACCGATATCGGCCGTGTAATTGAATTGGGCTTGTACCGTAATTTTATTAATTATGAAATGATTGATGATGACCGGGTTGTTCCCCCCTATTACCCAATCAATTGGGACACGTGGTTTAAATTATTCGGCGTCACTATAGAGAGGGAGCATGTTAAAAGTTCCGAAGGGGAAGGAATCGGACACAGATTCAAGCATATAATAACTGATCTGGAACAAGATTTTCCTAAACTTGGGCCTTCAAAATATGGGGTTAACAAAGAAAAGACACTTGCCTGGAAGGAGTTTTTGGAAAACATATTCGGTGACATATTGCCTGTGAAGATTACGAACAGCTGCCTGTATGCCGTTCCAACCCAGCATGTTGTTCACATGATGGGTATGGAAAATATGCTCTTTTCGATGTGTGATTATCCGGACACATTTCACGCATTGATGAAAAGGATTTCCGACGATTACATTGAGTATTTCAAGTGGCTGGAGAGTGAAGGGCTGCTGCTTCCCACCGCATCATACGAAGGCTGCGGGCAGGGAACGTTCTGTTTTACTCACAAGCTTCCCCAGGCTATTGAACCGGGGGAAAAACTGAAAATAAGTGATCTGTGGGGTTTTATGGACTCCCAGGAAACTGTAGGAATATCACCTGATATGTATAACGAATTCATATTCCCATACTACAAAAAAATATCCGATTTATTCGGGCTTTTTTCCTACGGGTGCTGTGAACCCGTAGATCCGATTTGGGATAGAAGCCTAAGCAAATGTGATAACCTGCGTAAAGTTTCAATTTCACCCTGGTGCAATGAAGAATTCATGGGCGAAAAGCTTAAAGGGAGTAAGGTAATATACCATCGCAAGCCATCCCCCAACTTTATTGGGGTCGGAAAGGAACTGAATGAGGAAGCGTGGCGCCAACATATTATAAAGACACTTAAAGCGGCTCAGGGCTGTCACTTGGAAATTACACAGAGGGACATCTACTCATTGGGTGGGGATATTAATAAACCGCGCAGGGCGGTGCGGATAATCAGGGAGCTTATTGACGAATATTGGAAGTAGTCTTCCTTTAATAAATTATTCTTTTAGTTTATTTTTGAAGGTTTATATCTTAAAAACCTGCTTCCCCATGCAATATGTGGCAACTACGCTAAAATCATTATCTATAACCGTAAGATCAGCGTCGTTTCCATACCTGATCTGGCCTTTTCTTTCTTCAATACGGATAGCTTTTGCCGGGTTCAGTGTCGCGGCAATAATGGCATGTTCTATTGAAACCGACGCATGCTCAACAAGGAAACGGACACCTTCGTTCATCCTTAACGAACTTCCCGCTATCGTATTTGTGCCGAAATTTCGCGCCGTCCCGTGTTCGTCCAATGATACCTTAACATTCGATATGTTGTATACTCCCTTTGGCAGCCCTTTCACACCTATCGAATCGGTTACCAGAATGATTTTTGATCTGTTTTTTGAGTTAAATAGGATTTTTACAACGCTTGGATGAACATGATGCCCATCCGCTATCACTTCGGCAAACGCATCCGAGCTTAATAACGCTCCCACAACACCCGGTTCCCGATGGTGCAGTGCTTTCATAGCGTTAAAACTGTGCGTAAAAGAGGACGCTCCATTTGCAAGCGCCAGCATTGCACTCTCGAAGTCCGCCCCGCTGTGGCCGATAGATACGGTAACGCCGTTTCTGCTTGCATACCGGATAAGCGAAAAGTCCTTATCATGCTCACAAGCGACCGTTATATATCTGATCAGGTTATTTGACGCTCCCTGGTAATCGATAAATTCTTCAACAGAAGGAACACGAAGGAATTCAGACATATGCATTCCCTTATATTCCTGATCTAAAAAAGGGCCTTCAAGGTGTATGCCTACAATTTCAGCACCGGTATGCCTTTGATTCTTTACCATTGCAATGTTTTTCAGCGCGTTTATCGTTGTTTGCCTGCTTTGGGTTGTAGTTGCAGGCAGAAAAGACGTCACGCCTTCGGAAGGCAGCGCCTTGAGCCAGCGCACCAGCCCTTCGGGAGAAGGGTCGTCAGTCGAATAACCTCCCATCCCGTGAGTATGTATATCAATAAAACCCGGAACTATAAGTTTGCTTCCATAATCGATATCGGGGTTAGTTTGGCCGTAAGGTGAAATCTTTGAGATTTTCCCGTTGTCCACGCGAATTTGAGCCGGAATAAACTGCTCTGCTATAAACACTTTTTTGCTTTGAACTATCATTTGTTATTCCCTCCTAAAGATAGTGTAGTCAAGAAGTGAAGTGAAGTCAAATAAAAAAAAACGCCGGAAAACCGGCATTCTATCATCGTTGCTATTGCTTTAATCTTTGTTATATCGGGTCAGAAACTGCTTAGTTCTCTCTTCCTTAGGATTTCCAAACACTTCCTGAGGCGAACCTTGCTCGACAATAACACCTTCATCCATAAAGATAACACGATCTGCCACTTCCCGGGCAAAGTCCATTTCATGAGTCACAATAATCATTGTAGTGTTGCGCTCTGCCAAATTTCTGATAACCTTCAGCACTTCCCCGGTAAGCTCAGGATCTAATGCGGAAGTAGGTTCATCAAAACACAAAATGTCCGGCTCTAATGCCAGGGCGCGGGCAATAGCTACACGCTGCTGCTGTCCGCCGGATATCATATGTGGATAAAAGTCCAATTTATCCGATAAGCCAACCTGAGAAAGAAGCGTTTTAGCCCGTTCCTGAATCTCTTCCTGGATAGCTTTTTTCTCCTGTGTAAAATCAGGGCGTTCATTGGCCAGCAGTTCCAATGCCAATGTAACATTTTTCAGGACTGTGTATTGAGGAAACAGGTTAAAATTTTGAAAAACCAGGCCGAAATGAAGTCGTTTTTTCCGTACTTCACTTTCTCGCTGGGTAGCGGGATCCGCTGCGTCAAAAATAACGTTATTATTGACGATGATTTTTCCTTTGTCAGGCCGCTCCAGAAAGTTAAGGCATCGCAGCAATGTGGTCTTTCCGCTTCCTGAAGAACCTATAATCGCGAGTGCTTCCCCTTTTTCCAACGAAAAACTAATATTTTGCAAAACCTGAAGTGTTCCGAAACATTTCTCGATATCTTTTACTTCTAAAACCGGCAATCGAATCCCACCTTTACACACGGAAATAATCCAGTCTCTTTTCCAGCCAATCAAGCAGTATCGTTAGCACCCCTACAAAGACAAGAAAATAGATACCTGTGGCAAAGAGAGGCCAAATCAGACCTTTGTTGCTGTATTCACCGGCCATCATTATAATCTCTTTATTTGAAATAATGCGGGCAAGAGAGGTATCCTTCACTAATGTAATCACCTCATTGCCAACCGGAGGAACGATACGCTTTATTACCTGAAGCAATATTACTTTGAAAAAGATTTGTTTTTTTGTCATACCCAGGACCTGACCGGCTTCATACTGGCCTTGTGGTATGCTCTCTATACCGCCTCGAAAAATCTCCGAAAAATAACAGGCATAGTTAATAATAAAGGCCACGTTTGCGGCAACAAAACGCCCCGATGTACCGCCTGGCCAGGAAAAAGCCATGTTCATTAAACCCGGTCCAAAATAAATTACTATAAGCTGCAGCATTAACGGCGTTCCCCGGATTATCCAGACAAATGTTCGTACCAGCCAACGAAGAGGGTAAAAGCGGCTCATCGATCCAAAAGTAATCACTAACCCTAAAGGCAGTGAAAATAAAAGAGTTATTGCAAAGAGTTTACAATTAAGTAAAAAGCTCTCCGATAGCCGGCTAATAATAACAGGAATCTCATTCATAATCTCTCTACCTCAAAATATAAACAGTGAGACAGAGGTTTTCCCTCTGCCCCTCTATCCATTATATATGTACGATAAGCCTATTCAGCCAGTTCAAGACCGTACTTATCAGCCAATGCAGCCATCGAGCCGTCTGCAACAAGTTCATCGAAAATCTTATTCACTTGCGCACAAATATCGGAACCTTTACGGAAGGCAACGCCATAATCCTCTTCGGCCAAGTGATCTACAATTATAATATCCTCATAGCTGGTGCCTTTACCGGTCATCGTTTTTGCCAAAGTTAAATCTAATACAGCCGCATCAGCAGTCCCTGCTTTCAATTCCATCAGGCAATCTGTCTGCAATGTCTTCGGAACATAGTTTGCCTGCTTAAGGTTATCATCGGCATTAATGGTATCTTCACCGGCGGAGCCCTGTTCAGCTACCACAGTCTTTCCTATTAATGATTCCGTGCCGTTATATGCAGCGCCTTCCTTCATCAGAACCACCTGAGCGTTCTTTATATAAGGCTTCGTAATTTCCATTGTTTCCTGACGCTCGGGAGTGATCGTCAAACCGTTCCAAATACAGTCAATGGACTTTGCATTCAGTTCTACTTCCTTCGTATCCCAGATGATCTCAACAAATTGAGGTTCGAGACCAAGCTTCTTACAGACTAAAGTTGCCAGCTCTGTGTCAAAACCGGTAAAAGTACCGCTTTCATCGGTATAATTCATCGGCGCATAATCGGTGTAGCCAATGATCAGCTTTCCATTTTTCTTAACATAGCTAAAATCACTGTCACCCGTAACGCAAGCGGTCAACGCAAGAAGCATCGTTAACGACAAAACAAACAATAATAATTTCTGCATTTTTAAACTCTTCATTTTTATTCCTCCAACTTCAAATCTAAAAATCACTTTCCCATTATATCACTTTAGCGAGATAAAGAAAAGTCTTCGGTTGCAGCATCTTAATTTTTTCATAGATGTGTTTATCAATCTTTTGGAAAAAGGCCTAAGAGCTTTTTTATTGGCCCTAATGGCTTTTTATGCCGTTTTTCTTCATTTGCTTGCTCCATTTGGAAATATCCTTATGCAATTGCTGTTTTTGACGTAAATACCCTGCCTTGTCATCGGAAAACCTTGCTTCACGTTTCAGCTTCAGATAGCTCTCCCAACGATCGTTTGAGAGTTCGCCGCATTCAACCGCCGCCCTGACCGCACATCCCGGCTCGGTCTGATGGCGGCAGTCGCTGAACTTACACTGTCCGAAATAGCTTTCCACATCGCTGAAAGCTTCGCCAAGGCCGGTGCTCACATCCCACATTCCAAGCTCGCGCATACCAGGTGTATCGATAATCATTACTCCGTTTGGCAGCCTGATAAGCTGCCTGTGAGTAGTTGTGTGGCGTCCCCTTGAATCATCCTCACGAATTTCATTTACAGCCATAATTTTCTTTCCTGCAAGTGCATTGACAAGGCTTGACTTGCCGACGCCGGATGAACCGAGAAAGACAATTGTTTTTCGCGGCCTCAGGTAATCCTTCAGCATATCCAGTCCAAAACCGGTCATTGCACTGATCGCATACACACCAACCCCTGCAGCAGCTTTTTGCGATGCCCGCATTTGCTCGGAATAATCCTCTACCAGATCGGCTTTTGTCAGTATTACCACCGGTATGGCTCCGGACTGCCATGTTAGGGTAATGTAACGTTCCATACGCTTAATGTTAAAGTTATAGTTAAGCGATTGCATGATAAATACATAGTCAAAGTTTGCGGCAACTGCTTGTTCTCCCCTTCCGGGTGTGGGATCACGCCTGGAAAAGAATGATTTTCTTTCAAGAGTTTTTATAATCTGGCTGTCACCGATTGGGTTGTAATTTATCAGCACAAAATCGCCTGTGGTTGGAAAATCTTCCAACCCGTCAACGTAATATATACTTGTTTTAAGCTTTCCAAAGGTATATCCATATTCACAAACAAGCTCGTACCTCTCCTTGTGTACCGCCGTAATACGTGCCGGAGTACCGCTAACATCTTCCGGCATCATTGTCGGGATAAACCCGTAATCTAATAAATCCAATTTTTGAACCCTCCAGTACAGATATATTGTTAAGAATGTAAATAGTCGTTTTCATAAACTAACAACTCCTTTCGATTTCAAATACTAATAGGGCAAAAAGGCATAAAAATACCGCAGAAAGCAGCCCTTGGATATAGCTGTAAACTGCGGTTTATGAATAAGTATGCAAAAAAGCACACCTATTCGATGTGCCGTATAAATCTACAGTATTCACGAAAGGTTACTTAGTAAGGCATAGCAAAAATAAAGTGTCCATAACACAAAGAATAAAACAACATGGATTTTTTGCTCTGCCGTTATTTAGTTTTAAGACGTAATCACCGCATATAAAACCGTCATAAAACATTTCCCCTTTCTTCTCTGCGTTCAGCAGAATAGTAAACATATAATACCATATATCAATTGAAATTTTCAACATGTTATCAAAAAATATTTTGCAATAATCTTGCTATCAGCTTCATTCATATGATACCTGTATTAATACTTTTAACAGCAAAAATAGCTATTATTTGCCGCATTCATCATGATGTTTATGTTCATGACAAATAGAACCTGTGGACCTTAATGAACCCTGCAGGTACGCTTCTACGGCTGCTTTAGCATTGCCGTTTACCCCGACAATAACCTCTATGCCTTTTTCATTGAAGATTTCAATAGCTCCCCCGCCCATGCCGCCTGAGATTACCACATTAACTCCCATATCATTCAAAAAATTTGGAAGGAAGCCGGGTTTGTGCCCCGGATTAGGTATAGACTCTCTTTTTACTACCTGATTGTTTTCGATTTCAAAAATATTAAAGTTGGCGCAATGTCCAAAATGCTCCGTCACCATTTCATTTTCACTTGCTACTGCGATTTTAATCATTTGTTTTCTCCTCCAATTGCTCTAAAATTTTAGCCACAGGTTCAAACCAGTCGCCGTCAAAAAGTTCTATCATTCCCCTGTCACCCGCAGCCGAAATTTTCGGGTCGACAGGTAATTTTGCAAGAACCTTCAGGTTGTGTTTATCAGCTATTTCTTCAATATGACTATCACCGAAAATCTTATAGATTTTATTGTTATCAGGGCATTTAAAATAAGACATATTTTCTACCAGACCAATGATGGGGATGTTCATTATTTCGGCCATCCTTACCGCTTTTGACACAATCATCGATACCAGTTCCTGGGGTGAAGTAACAACAATAATACCATCAACAGCTATTGATTGGAATACCGTGAGAGGAACATCACCAGTGCCCGGGGGCATATCGATGAACATAAAATCTACATCGCCCCAGATAACATCCGTCCAAAACTGCTTTACCGTATTACCGATTATAGGCCCTCTCCACACAACAGGATCGGTATCATTCTTCAAAAGCAAATTGACAGACATGATATCAATACCGGTCTTAGTCTTGACAGGAAACAAGCCAAGTTCGCTGCTTGCTGCTTTTCCCTTGATACCAAATGCTTTTGGAATAGAAGGTCCGGTAACGTCCGCATCCAGAATAGCGGTATGATAACCCATTCTATTCATCGTAACTGCAAGCATGGAAGTTACCATCGACTTTCCAACTCCTCCCTTACCGCTGATAATACCAATAACTCTTTTGATGTTGCTCAGCTCATGCGGTTTCTCGGAGAAATCAATTTTCTGTTCTTTTCTTTCTGCGCAGTCTTTCGAGCAACTGCTGCAGTTTTGATTGCAATTTTCGCTCATAATCTTAGCTCCTTTATTTTAAATTAAATTGTATTTCGATATTGTGTGTTTTCAGTTAAATTTCGACCTTAGCCAACTGACTTTTCAAAAAGCAATTTCATCGTCTTATTGTAAACTGCTTTCACTGCCGCGCCTGATGCACAGTCTATATCAACAATAGTCTGTACGTTATTAATCGCTTTTACAGCGTTAGGATCAAAAGGTATTCTGCCCATAAAGGGCAGCCTTTGTTTTTTACAAAACTGTTCAATCTTTTCTGTGTTATCAATGTTGGTATCATATTTATTTATACATACCACCGTTTTTGTTCCGAATTTCGCTGCTGTATTTATAATGCGCTCCATATCACTGATACCTGATATTGAAGGTTCTGCAACTACCAATACCATATCCACGCCGCTTATAGATGCTATAACAGGACAGCCTATACCCGGTGAACCATCAATAATCGCAAATTCAGTATTTACCGCTTCTGTTTTCATCTGTTTTTTTACTTCTGTAACCAGTTTTCCGGAATTCCCGCTTCCCATTTTAAGCTGCGCTGTGGAAAATACTTCCCTCTCGTTTGCAAATAACATCAGCTCACCAGACACAGCCGGTTTTAAAGTTACAGCGTCAGCCGGGCAAACAGCTTCGCAGACTCCACATCCCTCACATGCAAAAGGATCTACTTTGTATTTTTTATCCGCTTCTACTGAGATAGAATCAAATCTGCAGTTTTGTCTGCACAAATCGCATTTGATGCACAGTACCGGATTTATCTCCGCATTTGGTAAACCATAATAATCTGTTTTTCTCGGTTCAGAACTTTGTTCTGTTATAAGGTGCAGGTTGGGTGCATCCACATCACAATCCGCATACGCTTTAGCCTTTGAAAGCCTGATAAAAGCGCTGGCTATGGTAGTTTTCCCGGTACCGCCTTTACCGCTGAGAATCAGAAGCTGTTTCATGGTGCACCTCCTTTATCACAGTCGCCAGTAAAGAAGAAAACATGGCTCGGTATTTTTCACTTTTCCTGACAGCAATTTCTGCATTCGAATTCAATATTCCAAGCTCATTATCAAATGGAATTCGGCTTAAAACCTTAATATTTTTCTCAAAACAAAATTTTTCCGCCGGATTTTCTTCTTCCAGACATTTGTTAAGAACCACTCCAAGTGGCTTTTTAAATAACCTGACCAGTTCGTATACCATATTGAGGTTATGAACACCAAACATTGTAGGTTCAGCTGCCAATACGCAATAGTCCGCATCCTTGATGCTTTCCATTACGATACAGGCACTTCCGGGAGGGCAGTCAATGAAGGTTTGCTTATCTATTTCAGTGTTATTATTAAGCAGCTTTTTTATAATATGGATGCCTGAAGCTTCGCCTGTGTTCAATATTCCCGTATTCACTGTTACATTATCTGAAGTTCCTTTTTGAACTTTTCCAATAACCTTTTCTTTCTCTGTCAGCGCCTTTTTAGGGCACAACATAATACAACCGCCGCAGGAGTGACAGACTTCTTCGAAAATGATGAGCTTATCTTTTATATAGGCAAGTGCGTTAAACTTACAGAAATCAACACACTTTCGGCATCCGCTGCATAGCTTTTCATCCACTTTTGGGATTAGAACAGACACTTCTTCTTCCTGAATGTTTCCCGGTTTGAAAAACAGATGTCCGTTAGGTTCTTCAACATCACAATCAATGTATATTGATGTTTTTGCCACCGCAGCCAAATTTACTGATATCAGCGTTTTCCCTGTACCACCCTTGCCGCTTAGTACAGCTATTCTCATACTTTAATTGCCCCTTTGTCCGTGAAATCCCGCATGAAATTCATTCAGCAATGGAAGCTTTCCGGCAATAAAAGCTTCAATATTGTCCTGGGCTGCAGCAGTTGTCGTTTTATAAATTTTTATTTCAGCAGCCTTAATCACTTCAGCAGCATTTTCCCCTAACCGGGGAGTAAGCAGAATACTTGCTTTGCTATCCACTATCATTTGTGCCGCTTTAATTCCCGCGCCGCCAGTACTAACCGCGGCACCGTTATCAACAAATACACTTTTTTTTGTATCGGTATCATAAATGAGAAAGTAAGGAGTGCGTCCAAAAGACACACAGACATTTGACTGCAAACTTTTCTCATCTACCGGAATTGCTATTTTCATACAAATCCTCCGTTCCACTCATTTCAAATAAATATTCATCGCATCGCGAAGTACGACTTAACCTTAAATTTGGGCAATTCATCGAATATATAATTCACATTAATTAATGTTATTTGTAAAACGGCCGCGTCTATGCCTATGACAGCCTCTTCCTCTGCATCCATTTCCCAATCCATCGCAAAGACGGTATTCCCCGCCTTCAATCAACAGCACTTTACCGTTCACCAGTAATTCAGCCAGTTTCTTTCTCGCTTCGACATAAATACCCTGGACGGTAGTTCGGGCGACATTCATTTGTTTTGCGCATTCCTCCTGTGTAAACCCCTCTAAGTCAATAAGTCTTATTGCTTCATACTCATCAACTGTCATTGTTATTTGATTTCTTTCGTCCGCATTAGCATCAAGAGGACCAAACCTGTTTCTTTCAGGCAAGCGGCATATTTTCCTCCATTTCATCGGTCTTGGCATAATTTTATCACCTCATTCCCGTACAAATATAACCGGAGCGTCCCCCGGTTATATCTGATGTCCGCTATAGTTCCTCTAATTGTTTGTCAATAGCTTTTAGGTGCTTTTCTAATATAGCTTTTTGGTTCCGTAGCAATTCTTTTTGTGTTTTAGGAGATGCCTCATTTACTATAAAACCTCTACCAAAACCTCGACCTAAACCTCGTCTGCATGCAAGCCTCAGACCAAATCCGAAACCACGACCGGCGCCGTATCTCACTGTATCAGCACCTGTGCAAAATCCTAAACCTCTCCCTGTCATTGATCCGGCACCCATTGGACCAGTTCCATCTCCTGCTGGCATACCGTTCACCTCCTAATAGTTTATGACATATGTCATTTACATCTTATATTATACTCCATTTATGACATATGTCAATAACTAATTAAAAAAATATACCAATTAAGAAGATTTTATATTTCGGGCAGACACCAATGGTCCAGTTGATATATTGACTATTATTTGCATTTAAGAAAAGCTATTGGGCTTTACAAACCTACCTGGAACTTATCTCAAACCGTGCATTTATTCTTGGATATAAAATAAAACATTATATCAAAAAAACAATACGTGAGAGTATAATGAACTATCTCAATTACGTAAGTAAATAACAAAATTCTAATCACATCAAACTAAATATAACCAAAAAAGCACTTGTTGAAAGAATCGGGGTTCAACGAACAGACGAAGCCTTACCATCAGGGGCAGCAAATACTTTTATCATACTTTTTCAAAAACATAATCGCATCATCTTCATCAAGCGGCTTGCTGATCAGATATCCCTGTATTCTATAGCAGCCGTGTTCTTTTAAATACTTAAGCTGACTTTCGTACTCGACTCCTTCGGCAATTGTACAATGCCCCAGTTTATGCGCCATCGATATAATATCGCTTGTTATAGCTTTATTTATATCTTTGTCTAATAACCTGTCAATAAAATACTTGTCAATTTTTAAGCAATTAACATTTAATTCATTTTCTCTTGCCAAAGAGGAATAACCTGTTCCAAAGTCATCTATAGCTATACGGATCCCTGCGTTCCTCAGTTTCTCAATAACATTATTAATTTTTTCAAGATTAGAAGAAAAGACTGATTCCGTGATCTCGATACCGACATTCTTCGAATTAATCTGCATCTCGCTCATCAATTCAAACAGTCTGTCTGTGAAATCAGGGTTCAATAGCTGAATAGCGGAAATGTTGATTGAAACGCCAATCTTATCATATTCTTGCTCCTTTAGTCTGTTTATAAAGCGGAATGCTTTGACAATCACTTTTTCGCCAATCGGAATTATAAGTTTTGTTTTCTCGGTAATCGGAATAAATTCAAAGGGCGACACCAACCCAAGTTTTTCTGTCCTTAATCTGGCCAGTGCCTCAAAGCCGCTGATTGAATTGGTTTTTAAATCAATAATCGGCTGATACTGTAAAAACAATTCATCATTGGTATTACCATCTACCGCAATTGCATTCAGGGCTTCCTCAATATCTCTTTCGCGGTTAACTAAGGCTTCCAGCTCTTCGTCATAAAAACATATTACATAGTCCTTTCCATACAAACTGACAGACCTTTCCGAGGCAATCAGGAGCCTTCTCAGCAGTAAATCAATACCGATTTCATTTTGGTTCCTGTCAATTTCGAGAATCCCAATCCCACCGCTAATTCTGTCTGTCACAAACAAGTTTTCCAGAGTTTTTATAATAACATTACTGAATTCAACAAGCTCATTTTTATCTTTATAGTCAACAATGCAGAAAACAAAGTGATTCTCACGGACATGGAATAAAAGGCGGTTTTCGGTACAATACCTGCTAAGAGCCTCAGCTGCTTTTTTTATTAAATTCTGAGTATACTGGAACCCATATTTGGCTGTCAGGACCTGTACCTCACTCTGGTTTATACCTATGAGTGCTTTTTTTACCTTTTTCTTTAGCTTTACATCTTTTTCAAGTAATGAAATTAAATATTCGCGATTATACAACCCTGTCCATCTATCGTGCTCATTATTATATTTCAGAGCATCTTCAATTGCTTTTCTATCTGATATATCAAGAACAATTCCTTCCAGTGCTTCAACTTCACCCTTTTCGTTGAAAACCCCCTGACCCAGTTCGAGAACCCATTTTTTCTCACCAGTGGCGGTAATAATCTCATACTCATGTTTGAAAGGCTCCCTTTTTGCAAGGATATGCTCCCATTTATTCCACAAAGTTTCACGATATTCGGGGGAGATGATATCATTATATGATAAATCTCTGTTATATAGCAGGCATTCCGGAGAATAGCCCGTAAGGCTATAGCAGCCGTTGGAAACATACTGCATTGTCCATTCGCGATCGTAATTACACCTGTATACAAGGCCTGGGAGGTGAGAAAGAAAAACAGATTTACTGCGTTCACTCTCATTCAATGCTTTTTCAAACTCTTTGCGCTCGGTGATATCCTGGACCAGACAGATATGGCTGTATTGATGATAATTTGATAAATCAAGCGGAGCAACAATCATATGTACCCAAACGATTGAACCATCCGGTTTGATATACCGCTTGTCCATTGAGTACATCCTGATTTCACCTGATTTTAGCCTTTGGAAATTATTCATATCTTCCTCTAAATCGTCCGGGTCGTTCTGTTAAGTTAAATGAAAATTGAAAGCCCCGGACTCCTTCGGGTATAATAGTTTCACCACTAAACCTTAATACTCCAAAAAGGAGGCCGAGGCCTGTGACTATTATACCAAAAATTAAGTGTCCACGCTGTAGTTCTTCTAAACTTTATAAATTTGGCAAAGATCCTTATGGCTATCAAAAATATCAATGTAAATTATGTAAGCGGCAATTTGCACCTTTTTCTCCTCAAACCCCTAGGAAGTTAAAAGGATATCCCAAGTGTCCAAAGTGCGGTAAGGCTACCTTTATACATCATGACTATAGTCACTATACACGGTATCGCTGTTGTGATAAAAAGTGCAATCATGCTTTTTCCATTGTTAAAGCTAATGCTGTGGGCAATGCTTCCTGTCAAAACCTTTTTGGCAAAACAAATTTCAAAAGAATGAGATTCCCTTTGCATGTTATTATTACTGCCTTAAACTTGTTTTACCTCTGCAATGCTTCTACTAGAAAGATTTCGCAGTTTTTGCTTATGAACAATGCCATTAAGGTTTCACATGTGACCATTGCTTCCTGGGCTAAAATGTTTGCTCCTTTGTTTCAAACCATTGCTTCTAATCTTCAAAATTCCATTAATCTTTACTCTGATGAGTGGCATGCTGATGAAACTGTTATTAAGATCAACGGCAAAAAGTATTATATTTGGTTCGTTATTGACTCTGAAACAAGGTTTGTAATTAGCTTTCATCTGTCTCCTTACAGAAGTTCTCCCCAAGCTTTCAGCCTTTTTGGTAATGCCGGAAAGTACGGAACTCCTAATGCTGTTGTTACTGATAGATACTGGCCGTATAATACTGCTGTTAAAGTCTTCTTCCCAAATTCCAAACACATTAAAGTGCAATCATTTAAAGATGATATATCCAATAATATTATTGAATCCTTCAATGACACCTTTAAATCCTGGTACAAATCCAAGCGTGGTTTTGGTTCGTTTACAAGTGCCAATAACCTTATTGCGACTTTTATTTTCTTCTATAACTTTATACGGCCACATTCATCCCTCAACAATCTTGCTCCTGCTCAGGTAGCTGGCGCAAACTACAATGATAAAGACAGATGTAATTGGATTTTAACCGCTTAACATATTTACTTTTCAATGTCCATGCCCTGAATATGAGGCAGGGCTTTTGCCATGCATTTCTTTGCCTTGCAGCCCTTGTTTGCCCTCTAGCTACTTAAATTTTGACTGTCAAGGACGGGCTCTGCCCGTTCATTTTATCCTTGACTGGAAAAATTTAAGTAGCTATTTTTCTTTTGGGGCTGCATTCACTTAAATTCTTTAGATATTCTAAGAAAAACACAGCTCTTTTTTCATTTTTACTTAACAGCTCCGTCCGGGTGGGTTATCTTTTCCCAACCTAAACGAATTATTTCTTCCTTTGTTCTGCCTATTATTTTCTCAAACAACGGGTTAATTATTAAAACAGGCTTATCAGAATGTGTAGAACCATGTGTAATTGCAATGCCAACGGGGCTTTGATTAAAAATTAAATCAAGGTGAGCGTCTTTTCGTCCAGCTGCTGCTCCAACGCATACCTGGCCTGTAATAGTGCGACATGAACATCAATCCGGGCTTTTAATGAAGCCATGTGAATTGGTTTGCGGATATAATCTACGGCACCAAGCTTAAGACCCTTAATTTCATTTTCCAGTTCATCATAATTAGTCAATATTATAGTGCGCAGCCTCTTAAACCGCTCGTCTTTCTTTAACGCCTCAAGAACCTGAAACCCGTTCATATTAGGCATATTCAAATCAAGAATCAGTATGTTAATCCCGTCATGCTCCTTAAGTATACGCATAGCTTCCACGCCGTCGTTAGCAGTCAATATGCAATATTCGCTTAACATGTTTTTGATAATAAATCTGTCGGATGCCGAGTCGTCAACTACCAAAATCTTAATTAGCATTGTGAACCATCCCTTCTTATAACCTGCATCAACTCCTAATCTCTTCCGGAATTACTCTAATTCCGCAAGCAGTTTTCTCAGTAATTTTGAAAACTTGTCATACAATGGCACTATTTCGTCTTCCCTTTTCTGGTTGAGTGCTTTCTGCAATAGCACAGCCGCATCCTGCACGGATTTAGCACCAATGCTTCCGGAGCTGCTTTTTATCTTATGTGCAATTTGTGCCGCATCATCGTATCTTTTTTCACGAATCGCAAATTCAAGCCTGTCCAAAGTATCCTTGTTTTCGTTGCGGTATTCTTCCAACACCATTTGATATAACTCAAAATTACCGCCCATATTTTTTATACCCAGTTTTTGGTCAAGAACAACTTTATTTGTATCAATTTTTGGTTTATTTTCAAGAATAATATTTTTGATTGTTTGAATAAAGTGATCGGGATTAAAAGGCTTGCTTATATAATAGTGTATCCCGCTTCGCTCGCATTTGTCGCGAACGCCGATAATGACATCCGCAGTCATCGCCGCGATGGGGACATTCGTTGATAGCTGTCGAATTTTTTCCGCGGCTTCATAGCCATTCAAGACAGGCATATGCAGATCCATCAATATCAAGTCGATGCTTTCCCTGTGCTCTTGGTATAGCTCTACAGCTTCCTTTCCGTCGTTTGCAATTATCGATTCTATCCCCGCCTGCTCCAACAGCGACCTGGCAATAAACTGGTTTGTTTTGTTATCCTCAGCCAGCAATACACAATACGGACTATCAAGTTTTGCCGGACCGGATTCTCCGCTTGTTGAAGGCTGGGAACCGGATACCGCTTTCAGGTTGAAAATATCCAGAATTCCGTTTAGTAATATTGAAGGTATTATTGGTTTTCCGATACCGATATCAATTTCGTACTCATTAAGTTTATCGAACAAATCTTCTCTCGTCATTGGCAAAAGCATAATGATCTTTGGAATCTTGACAATTTTATTATTGCTGCGTATTCTCTCAACAAAGCTGAAACCACCTTCCGCCGGAGTATCATAATCAATAATAAACAGGTCAAATGGCTTGGCAAATTTACCGTTGGCGGCTTCGAGCATACTAAAAGCACTAACTTCTGAAGTGGTAAGCTCACAGTGTATTCCAAATCCGGTCAAATAGCTGTCAATCAGATTTATATTTGAACCTGATTTTTCTAAAACCAAGGTTCTGACATCTTTAAAGTGGTTAGCTGACAGGGCTTTTTCATATACGGCTTCCTTCTCTTTATCGACATTAAGCGTCAAAATTAGGATAAAGGTTGAACCCTCTCCGGGCGTGCTGTATACCTTTATTTCCCCACCCATCATATCCACCAGGTTTTTTACAATAGACAGCCCTAAGCCGGAACCTCCAAAACGCCGATTTATGCTGCTGTCACCCTGCTCGAAAGGTGTAAACAGCTTATTTACCTGTTCTTCCGACATACCTGTTCCGGTATCCTTAACAGCAAATGAGATATGATATTTGTCATTTTCCTTTGCCACTAAACGAACATCCAGCGACACTTCACCGGCACTGGTAAATTTGGCGGCATTGTTCAGAACATTTAGCAAGATCTGTTCGATCCGCTTTGGATCACCGAAAAACCAATTGGGAACAAGGGGGTCTTTTGCCAATCTAAAACCAATTCCCTGTTCCTCTATTTTGTATGAAACAATATTGACCACGTTTTGAATCACCTGATCCATGCTGAAAGAGGTGTTCTCAAGCTCGACTTTTCCCGCTTCGATTTTAGAAAAATCAAGGATATCGTTTATAATACTGAGCATGTTATTTGCCGCTTGTGTGATCCTGTCGATATACGTACTCTGAGTTAAGGATACTTCGGTTTTTTTCAACAGGTATGACATTCCCGTTATCGCATTCAGCGGGGTTCTTATCTCATGGGACATTCTTGCCATAAAACTTGATTTGAATTCATTTGCTTTATCAGCTTCGTGCTTAGCTTTTTCCAAATCAAGCTGGATCTGTTTTCTATACCGGATTTCTTTTCTAAGCCGTGCAATCCAGAAAAAAGATACGGACAAAACGACGGCTACTAAAGAACCAACAATAGACAGAATACGAATAATTGGCCCGTAGTCTATGTCCGCATCCAAGTCGATCCACTTATTATTGATGACAAGTTTTTCACTTTCTGAGATTGATTTTATCGCTTTATTAATGATGCTTACAAGTTCAGGCCAGTCTTTCCGGATAGCAAGACATATGGACTGCTGTATTTCAGCCTCAAAAGCTACAAATCTAAGATTTGTAATACCGTTTGAACGCACAATGAAATTTGTCGTGGCGAGATTTCCAACAAAGGCTTTCTCATTTCCAGTTGCTACGGCGGCAAGCGCAGCTTCGACAGAATCATAAAGGCTTAAGTTACATCCGGGTAAGCCAATAGGTAACTGTGATGCGAACTATTGCGCTGTACGGCTACAGCGTACCCTTTCAAATCATCTATTCCCGATATCCCGGTATCCACATCGCGGGTTACGATTACTCTCTTATAGTAGTAATAAGGTTCGGAAAAGAGGAAGTGTTCTTCCCTTTCTTTTGTTTTACCAATAGCGGACAGCACGTCAATATCGCCTTTAATCGCCATATCATAGACTTCGGGCCAGGTTAAGCCATTTATGACTTCAAATTTTAGACCGGTCTTTTCACTTATCAAAGCAAGATAGTCCGCGGCGATTCCTTTATATTCACCGTCTTCTCCAATGAATTCAAACGGCACAAACTCAGGGTCGACTCCAAGACGAATCACCGGATGCTCCTCCATAAAGACAAGCTCATCCTCTGTCCAATCAATACTGTTTTCAGCGGCAAAGCATGATGTTTCTATAATTGTTAATATGATTATTGCTAAAACGATTGAACATACGACGATATACTTTTTTAGAGCTTCGATCGGAGAATGCTGTTCTCCGCCCCGCGTTTTTTTTCTGCCGTAATTCACAATAACCACGCCTTTTCTTTTGTACGTTCCTACCGTAATCTGTCATTTCAGGCAACCTTTTTATCTATTTACAATCGGTTGCTATATAGTATATTACAACTGATAGACATAAAGCATCCTTCATTATTAATATCGTCATAACATATTCCATATCTGAAATGAAATTTCTTTAATTCTCATATATAGTGTAGTACGATAGCTGCTCAGCGAATACTAATACTTTTACAAATTGTCGATCGGGTATAGTATAGATAATCTCGTTACGAATAATTGATAGAAGAATAATTATCATGAGAACAGAAAAATTAAATTTTACAATTTTCCGCCGCAATAGGGACAATAACTAAATTCTGCAGGTACATCGGTTTTACAATTTGAGCAATATTTGAAAGGTAAATAATTGTTAACCTGCCGCAGATCTTCGTTATTGATTTCAGTGTTGGGATTTTTCTCAAATTCCCTGCCGACGGAAAGCGCTAACTCATAAAGGCATCCGCAGCATGAGGTTTTTACAAGATACCTGACATTCCACCTGAAAATCGGTATGAAAAATATGTGGAAGTATCTATAGAATTTATGGATTTCATATCTGGCCAACCTTCCGCATGAGGGACACACAATATTGTTATAGGTTCCTATATATTTATCTTTGTCCTGTACGCCGAAGATCCCTATAAAGAACATATGATTCACTCTTTTTCCGATAAATTCTGCTTAACATAGGCTTACTGCTGTGAGTTGATAAAAGCCGATAGCAAAAATAAGTAAACAACTCCAGCCTAACCCCATTATTATGGCATTATAATGCTTCGATGGGAATAAAAGCCTGCCGCGTAACATCAAAAAGCCCTTTGTCGCTAAGTTTGATTTCGGGTATCACCACAAGAGACATAAAGCCCAATGTCATCACAGGCTCTATCTCTCTACTGATTCCAAGCTGCTTGTGCGCATCCTTATGAATTTGCGTTAGTTTCTCACTGACCCATTCACCGGTCTGGTCACTCATAATTCCCCCAACGGCCATTGCCATCGAATTAATAACTTTCCCATTCTTTACAAGGATAATACCTCCGCCTTGCTTTATAAGGTTTTCTACCGCCAAAGCCATATCTTCGTCATTTGTTCCCACAGCAATAATGTTATGAGAATCATGGGCAATAGACAAAGCCACAGCTCCCGACTTAATTCCATATCCCCGGAGCAAACCAAGACCTACATTCCCAGTTCCGTTGTGCCGTTCTACAACCGCTATTTTTACAATATCCTGCTCCGGCTGCCGGACAAACTCACCTTCCCCACTTAGAGTAATTTCCGCCGTTCCCTTTGCCGTTACAATACCACCGGGAATAAGATCAATTACATGGACATATTTTGAACGGCTCTTCAACCTTAATTTTTCGATGGAAAAATCTTTTACATTAAAACGCCCCTGTACCGGCGAAATATCACACCTCTTTATTTCATGCAGGTATTTTCCTTCCCTCGCTGCTTCCTCTCCCTTTATAAATACCTGGTGCACTTTGAAATCATTCAAATTGTCCAGAAGTACAATATCTGCACGAAGTCCGGGTGCTATAGCCCCTCTGTCACGCAGACCATAACATTCCGCTGCATTCAGGCTGGCCATCTGAATCGCAGTAATGGGGGAGATTCCTTCTTCCACACAAATGCGAAGATGATTATCCAGATGTCCCAAACTCAAAATAGTTTCAGGCTGCCGGTCATCGGAGCACAGCAGGCAGCGGCGGCTATTAGCTGGTGTGACGGCCTTCAAAAGCGTACGCAGGTTATGACAGGCCGAACCTTCTCTTAGGAGAATGTAAAGGCCTCGGGAAAGGCGGTCAAGCATTTCTTCTATCGTGGTGCATTCATGATCCGTACGGATTCCGCAAACCGCATAGGCGTTTAACTCATTTCCCGCTAAAAAAGGACTATGTCCGTCAATGATTTTTCCCCCGTTGATGGCTATCAGCAGCTTATCAAGGACATCATCGTTTGCCTCCACAACACCTGGATAATTCATAAATTCGCCCAGTCCAAGAATTCTGGTATCCTTTATAGGCTCTCTCATCCTTTCCGCGTCCAGTACGGCCCCTGCATTCTCGTAAGGAGTTGCCGGCACACAGGATGGAAGCATATAACGGATATCAAGTTCTGTACCCTTTGAAGCCTCAAGCATATAATTCATGCCATCCATGCCGCACACATTCACAATTTCATGGGGATCGGCAATAATGGTTGTGGTTCCGTGCGGAATTAGGAGTCTTCCGATTTCCTCCGGTGTAACGAATGAGGATTCGATGTGGATATGGCCGTCAATAAACCCCGGTGCTGCATATCGGCCTTTTGCGTCAATTGTATGCCTGCCCTTATAATCACCGACTCCCGCTATACATCCGTCCACGATGGCGATACTTTTGCCTTCTATGATCGAAGAATTATATACATCAATTATTTTGCAGTTTTCAATCACGATATCCGCAGGGATTCTTCCTGCTGCTGCGTCAATTCTTTTTTTCAGCAAGTGTTTTTCCATATCGTATCCCCTTTATTTCAACTGTTTTCCAATAGTTTATCACGCCGCTTAAAATCACGTCAACCTGAAAACAGCGCTTTGACGGTGTCAAATCGGATATATCAAACTTTTCCCTTATCTGTTTTCTTAACATGCTTAAATACTTCTTCAAATCTGTTCAGGGCTTCGTCTATTATTTCGGGCGTGTCCGCCAAAGATGTATACAGTCTGCTGCCGGCAAGCGTTACAATTCCGTTTGCCATATACGCTGCACCCATTCTTTCCATTGAGTCCTTTCTTTCATACATCATATTCTTATGCTTCAAAATTCCGATTGCCGATTTTATAAATGACATTGATGAAAAGTCGAAGCTCATTGCACCCGTACATTCCAGATGTACTATAGAGCCTTGATTATAGGCAACGTAAGGTAATCCGTATCTGTCAATCAATTCTTTTAAACCATCGCAAAGACGATCTCCCATCGCGCCCGCAATTTCGCAAGCATTTGTTCTTTCAATTTCACGGATTGCCGTATAACCCGCCAGACACGAAAGAGGATTAGCCGCAAGAGTTCCGCCTACGTACGCCCTGTGCTTTCCTGTAGCAAGACCTGCCGCCATAAGCTGTGCATACTCTTTTTTACCGCCTACGCCACCTGCACCTGGATACCCTCCTGCAATAATCTTGCCAAAGATCGTTAAGTCAGGAACCACATTAAAGTAACCCTGTGCTCCGCCCAGCCCGACACGGAATCCGGTCACCACTTCGTCAAAAATCAGCAGTGCTCCGTATTTGTCACAGAGTTTGCGAACTTCCATGTTATATTCCTTCGAAATCGGTCTTGTTCCGCTTTCGGGACCTACAGGCTCTAAAATTACGGCAGCAGTGCCGCCTTTCAGTCGGTTTTTCTTCAGCATTTTCTCAAGCATATTCAAATCGTTCGGGCGAACTTCATCAATATATCGGACGACATCATTATCCGATACGACGGGGATTTTCCGGCCGATCATCTGGGCCATGTCATCCAACTGCGCGTAAATAGGGATTCCCTTGTTTGCGCACGCATTGACAGCGGGGGTTTGCACAAGGGCCGCATATTTGAATTTCTCCTTTACCACACTTAAAAGCTCCACTGTTTTATCGGACGTCGTATTCTGTGCCAAATCATAATTGCCTTTGATGTTTCTTTTGCAGATATCCTCCAAAAGAACTGCCTTGTTCATTGTCTCTTCCTTGCTGCCGCCGCATATCAGAACTCCATGGCTTTTCATAAGAACTACCTTTGCTCCGGTTTGGATAGCCGCCTTCACAGCATTTGTAAGCTTTTTCGTTCCGGGAAGGCCGTAATCCGCCGGCATGATGCCGCCAAGAGATTCATTTTCCTCCTTCGTTATGTCTAAATGTTCATAACCTGCCAGCCCTAACGCTGAAGCATAAGTTTGATGTGTATGGATCACAAAGTTCACATCGGGGAATACCTGATAAGCGGCAATGTGAACACGTTTTTCGCCGGACGGCTTATGTATGCCCTGCCACTCACCGGTTGCAAGATTCATCTTTACGATATCCTCTTCCGTTGTTTTCGTATAATCCAATCCGCTTGGTGTAATGACAATGATGTCCGCATTCAGCCTGCAGCTTATATTTCCCCAGGTTCTGGCCACAAGCCCCGTTTCAAGGAGCTTCTTGCCGGTATCCACAAGCAGCTTTCTCGCTTTACTTTCTTCCATCGTCATACCTTCCCCTCATAACCATTCAACATGGTAAAGTATTTTTTATTCGCTTTATACAGCCTTTTATACACCTCATAATTTTTGTCGTATATCTTTTTCTTTTCCATATCAGGCTCATACCGACCCTTTACGGGAATAAAATCCCTGACCGCCGACATTCCCGGAAGCTTTCCGTTTCCCACCGCGGTTAGCATCGCTGCACCAACGGCACCCACATCCTTTGAGCCTTCTACTGTTTCGATAACCCTTCCTGTAATATCTGATAGTATCTGACAAGTGACGGCCGACAATGCACCACCTCCGACAAAGCGTATTGTTTGGGAAGTTTTGACCTTTTTCTCCTGGGCTTCGAGCATCCAGCGAAGGTGGTAGCAGATGCCCTCGAGTACAGCCCTTATCAGTTCCGTTTTTCCGGTTTCAAGCTTTATATTGAAAAACATTCCTGCCGAATTAGGATCTTCAAACGGGCACCTGTTTCCGTGAAGCCATGGCGTAAAAATCACTCCGCCCGCTCCCGGTCCTATCTTTGATATTGTTTCAGACATATAATCATAAAGGCTTTCATATAAGCTTTCCTTGCTCTCTGTGACATGCATCTTTTTCAGGTAGATGCCGATTTCATCAAGGACCAGATGATCCTTTACCCATTCAAAGCATTTCCCCGCAGTTTCCATTTCAGCAAAGTAAATATATTTTCCGGCTTCCACGCCAATTATGCCGGCAATCTTCGCAAAAATGTCCACGACCTGCTTATCAAGCACCGTACCAACCCAGCCTGATGTCCCGCAGTAAATATGCGTATCGCCGACATTAATGCAGCCTGCGCCGATGCCTATAAGGGTCGCATCGCCGCCTCCTCCGTAAACCGGGATCCCGGGCTTCAGCCCTAAATCATACGCCGCCAAAAAAGAACGCAAGCATACGAGAATCGATGTTAATTTCCGCATCCGCCGACCGTTTTGCTCTTTCCATGAGCTGTTCATATACAGGCGCCGTACGCGATTCTATCTCCTGTATGGTTCCCTTAACGTGCCTTTCCCTTCCATACTCCATCCTGAACGAAGATAGATGCACGGAACAATCCCAATGTCCTCTGTAATGGCATCCTTCATATAAATGTACCCATCTTTTTCAACTATGCGCAGCATTGAATCATTGCTGTAATAAGGTGTATCCAGCCAATAAGGCACTGCTTTTTTAATTTTCATTCCATTTCGGCTCATAGAAGCTACCTGTTTCAAATTAGGAAGGGTAACAATATCATGAACATTCACAGCATAGGAGTTATCATAATCCCTGTCGGAAAGCACCGGAATGTGGGACCAGAAAAGCTCCTGATTTCCTGTCTCTTTCAGGGAAATATTACCTGAGGACAATAGTACTTTGTGTTTTACTGATACAAAAAGCGCCAATTCCTCATCGGAGAAACATTTTAAGAAATCCCCGTTAAGGTAGGCTCTTATTTTACTGTTCACCCAGATATTACTCCCATATTTTTCAGGGACAGTATTTGAGGGAACAGATTCGGAAAAACTGCCTTTTGTCACAGGCTCAACTGCTAAAAGCGTGTATACACCATTTTCATTATTAATAATCTGCCAGGTTATTTTTTTGCCGTTGTGCTCGCCGAGTTCAATGAAGGCCCCTATCATGCCTGTTTTACGTGAGGAAGTAAGCGCAGCCAAACCGTATGAAACGAGGATTATACAAAACCCGCATGCAAGGGCAACCGGGATGAGTACACGTTTACGCTTGGATATTCGTTCGAATATTGACACATTTATGATTACTCCGTCCAATAACAAATATATAAGAAGCATTACTATAAAATCGGCGCTTTGGATATAGGAAAACAAGTGCTTTGCAATATCACCTTCTCCATTGGCGATGTAAGGAATACAAAAGTTGTAAAAAGCGCAGCTTGTAATCGCAAGTGCAGCCCCCATGAATAAAAAGGCTTTTACTCGGTTTTCCTTGTAAACAATTACACCTTTGTAGAAAAGATAAACAAACACTGCCAACATAATTAAGAAATTGAACCACAATTGATCAAACGGCAGTATTTTACGTAAGCCCCCCCAAAACTCAAAGGTGGTGCAAAAGGTTAACCTGGGTTCTTGCGGTCCATAATTGGATAAGTACACCGGCCTTATCATACCGCTGTTAAGTGCGGTAATATGAAGCTTCTCAAGAAAATAGCCGGGGTGTTTTAGATAAAACATAGCAATTTTAAACTTATTTATTTTGGAAAAATCCTCTCTGAACTGCTCACTATTGATTGTCTCTTTAACCGATGGCATGTAATAATTGGTGTTTTTAAGCTTCTGCATATAGTGCGGCAAATTCAGATCTTGTACATATTCCTGTGTTTGCCTCTCATCTTTATTTCTAAGAACTCCAAAGAAGACTGAATTATAATTAGTTTGAAATTCCATCCATTTTGGAACCGATATATAGAGAACCATAAGAAATACAAGCACCCCTGTTGTCGATAGAACTACAAAGAGTCTGTTTTTTTTGCCAAATAGCACAAGAACACCGGGCAAAAGGAATATCAACACAAGAAAAGTCACCGGTATATTGGCAAATTTAGACCAGCCATAGCAAAGCATCGAAAGTATAAACAGCAGGTAGTTTCTTCTTCTTGGCCTTTCGTGGAAAAGCGTGATGCCAAAGGCAATTGAAAAGACAAAGAAAATACTCTGAAGAGCTTCACCGTATAAGGAATTGAAATAAAGCACATAGCCGACATCACAGAGCATAATAATAATAAATAATTTCAAAGCCACATCAAGCCACTGCCGCTTAATACGGATACTTGAAAAAAGTGCAAATAACGCTAACCCGTAAAGAAACATATAAATCAGGCCAAGTACCTCAATCCTGTAAATGCGGTTGTCGGTACCTGTAATATTATTGAGAAGAATGTTTGCGCCAATGGATAGTTTTATAAAGACATTCTGTATGGAAGGATAATTTTGAAAATCTTCGACGTGGAAGAGTGCGTTTAAGATTTTTTCCTGCTCTGTATCTCCTCTGTATGCAATGTGGAAATTATTCTGATAAATGAATCTGCGCTGTTCCGCTGGTACGCTGTAATCCAAACCATTTGAGTACAGGACTCTTTCAAAGTCCCCATTGTCCGAAAGGCCAACAGGCGGTCCGGAAAACAACACATAAATAATTATGATT
Source organism: Clostridiaceae bacterium (assembly GCA_012730095.1). Lineage (GTDB taxonomy): Bacteria > Bacillota > Clostridia > DSM-8532 > DSM-8532 > DTU069. The sequence goes on along the minus strand of JAAYBO010000143.1, from coordinate 1,135 downwards.
GCTGCAAAAATAGAAAGAGTAATGTTTTTTATCAAGCTATCTTTAGTCTGAGCCATACGCACAAACCCCTTATGATTTTGCTAAATCCACTAAATCACTGTAACTTCCCTTAACCTTAACAGGGCTGCTCCGTGGGGATTGAGCTCCGTACCCAATCTTTCCGTAACAGTTCCCAAACCCTCATGAGTCCAGAGGTCTCTAACCTCATATTCTCCGTTAAGTCCCAGCTGCCTGTAGCTTACCGATGGATAGGTTTTGCTGAAGGAGGTATTAAAAAATGCCACATAAATACTGCCGTCCTCATCCTTGCTTTTCCAAACCACGGTGTCATCCGTGCGCATGATCTGCCTTGCGCCATAGGAATGCTTTAGTACCCTAATGACTTCCTCATTGGTAATCAGGCTTAAAGTCCAGTCATCGAGACCTCTGAGCTCCGTTCCAAGCATTAACGGGGAACGGAATATACTCCACAGAGTCATCATGGTTATCTGCTCATCTTTCGTAAAGCAGGTATTTCTTCCTGTTCCGCCATCGTTCCTGTTATTAATCTCAATACGCCCTAATGGAAGCATATCGCAATCCGGCCAGCAGCCTTCCTTCACATAAGGACTCCATTGATGACATTTTTCAAACATATTGTAAAGCTGCGGCCAGTTATCCCAAAAGTCTCCGGTCATCCTCCACATATTCGCGTGCCGGCTTAAATGCTCGGCCTGTTCCAGCAGCGCAGGTCCGGGTGATAGACTAAGAACGATAGGCCTGCCGCATTTATCGATTGCCTTTCGGATCATTTCGATTTCTCCCTTGGCGGAGTATAGATCGTGAGGCTTAAACTCAGTGATACAGATATCATCCACCTTAACGAAATCAACTCCCCAGGAGGCATACAGGTCAAAGAGGGAGTCATAGTATTCCTGGGCGCCGTCCGCATTTGGATTTACACCGTACATGTCAGTATTCCAGGAGCAGATTGAAAAGCTGTGGGCGATGTCCCTTGCTGTTTTGGAGGTCCCTTGGATCGGTGCCGCCGCATGGACCGCCTGCCTTGGTATACCTCTCATGATATGGATTCCAAATTTTAGTCCCAAGTTATGTATGTAATCTGCGATTGGCTTAAAGCCTGCTCCGCCCTTTG
>JAAYBO010000142.1 GCA_012730095.1 Clostridiaceae bacterium | reverse complement strand
CTTTGAAGGCTTGAAAAAGATATACGCTATGACGGGCGAAACAAACACAGCCACTATGTATGAAGCCGACAGTGATATGATAATAATCTGCGGAATACTGCGGACAAATTCCCCTGCCATGCCCGGAAGCAGCAAAAGAGGTATAAATGCTCCCACCGTCGTCAGTGTTGATGTCAGAACGGGAATCGCGACCTCCCTCGCGCCTTCCACACAAGCGTGCATTTTTTCCTGTCCGTTATCTATCCTTACCTGGATTGCGTCACTGACAACAATCGCGTTATCTACAAGCATGCCCAATGCAATTATTAAAGCCGCAATCGAAATCTGGTGAATATATATGTTCAGAAGACGCATTCCGATTAATGTAAGCAGAATAGACAACGGAATCGATGTTGATACTATAACCGCATTTCGGATGCCCATACCGATAAAAACAACAGCAATAACAAACACAATCCCTTCAAGCAGGTTTGTTACGAATTCTTTAACGGACTTGTCAACATCACCGGGCTGGTAGAGAATTTTGTCAACGACAACATCGTCAGGCAGCCTGTTTTTAAAATTCTCAATCTTCCTGTCAAGCTCCTTTCCGATATGTATAATGTTGCGGTTTTCCTTGAAATAACCTGTTAATAATACCGTGTTTTCATCATTTCGCTTTATCATATTGCTTGAATCCTGCAGCCGGTAATACACATCGGCAATATCCTTCAGGCGTACAACACTTCCGGTCTCCTCTGATGTAATAAGAATAATGTTTTCTATATCCCACATCGTTAAATAGCTGCTTTGCGTCTTAACCGTGAGCTTGCCATTTTCGTTTTCAAGCGTTCCGACCGGAATTTCCACACCTTGAGCCATTATTATGCCTGTTACATCTTCAAGCGATAAAGGAAGCCTGTTAAGCTGCACCGTATCAACCTCCACACAGACCTCCATTTCCTGCTTCCCTGATATATCAATTCTTGAAACACCGTCTATTCCGATAAGTTCATCCTTCAGTTCATCGGCAAAATCAGCCAATTCTTCGTATGAATAGCCTTCGCCGGAAAAACTTAATATCATTCCTGCAGTTTTATATAAATCGGTATTTATATTAATTTCTTCACATTCTTCGGGCAGATCGCTCTGCAGTTCGTCCATTTTTTGCCTGAGCTGGTTCCACGCCTTATCAACATCCGTTCCCGTTTCCAATTCCAGCAGCACTACGGATACATTATTCTGTGAATTTGAACTAACACGCCAATAACCTTCGACTTCGGTAACCTTATCTTCTATTTTACGCGTTACAAGGCTTTCAACATCCTGTGCGGACGCCCCGGGATATACTGTGGTAATAAGTGCCACTGTAACGCTTATATCCGGTGATTCCTGCTTTGGCATTATATAATAGCTGTAAAGCCCGAAAATAAACGATAGAATAATCGCGAAAAGTGTAATCCTGCGGTTGATGATTGTTGCTTTAATTAGATTAATCATACACTCACTCCTTCACCGAAACCGCACTGCCGGCAGAAATTCGTCCGACTCCTGAAGTAATGATATATTCATCTTCAAAAATTCCAGTTACTCTGGCGTCAAAGTTATCAATACCTTCTATTTTTACCGGCCTGCGGACAGCGCGACCATCCGAAACAATATATACGTAATCTTCTATCCCGCTGTTAATTGCCGTTATCGGAACAAAAATACCTTTATCCTCTCCATATAAAAAGCTTACGGTTACGCTTGCGCCGAAAGGGATATCAATTTCATCCGCCTTTACCTCAATATTGTAAAGCCCCGTTAAAGTGTCGGGAATCTCGGAAATACGAATAACACCGGATTCAACCTGCATTTCTTCATATTCGATAAAAACCTTTGTTTCCGGTGTAATTTTCTTCAGTTCCTTATCCGGAACACCCACATAAACAATTTTTTCGTCACTGCGAAGGACAACAACCGGGTATCCGGCTCCTGTAATTTCACCTTTTTCAGACAGCACTTCCATTACAACGCCATCTATGCCCGAAATCAGAACAGCATTATCAAGCATTGACCTGCGGTAGTCATATTCTGTCTGCGCGCTTTCAAGCTGTGCTTCCAGCGCCTTTATCTCTTCATGCCTGGCTCCTTTCAATACCTGGGCTTCCATCTCCTTCGCCAATTTTAAATCGGACTTCCTGATATCGCGCTCAAGCTTGGCCTGATCATAAACCTGTTTTGAAGCCGTTCCCTGGAGATACAGCCGTTCAACTTCCTCAAACTGTTCTTCGGCATACCTGTAAGTATCCTCTGCCTTTGAAACATTAAGCCTTGCCTGCTCAATATCTTCACTCGTTGCTCCGTTTAATGCCTTTTCATACTGGGCTTTTACCATTTCAAGCTGCGCTTTTGCCAAGCTTTCAGCGTATGCAAGGTCGGTTTTTTCAAGAGAAGCAAGTATGTCTCCCTTTTTTACCCTATCGCCTTTTTCAACACGAATTTCATTTATCCTTCCCCCGGTTTTAAACGAAAGCTGGACTGTCATACCTGGCTGCGCCGTTCCGATGAACGACGATTTCCTCGGTCTTGTTTCCTCGACTACCCGAAGCACTTCAACGGGTATGGGACTTTCAATGTCTTGATTGTCAGGATTAACTTCACATCCTGAAGCCATAAGTATTATTGTTAGTATTAATAATCCCGCGGCATATTTCATTACCAATCACCCTATTCTGAATAATGTATCATAAATAAACATATGTTTACTATTGCGGCAAAAAAAATTATTTCCTTGCTTCAAATCTCAATTCCACATGATTAAAATAAAAATCGTTTAATATGTATATCATTTTTTCCAACTCACCATTCTCATCTATCCCTGAAATAATCATAAGCAGACTGTCCAGGAAGGCATGCGCCGCTATTTTCGAAAGAAAACCAGCTTCCTTATATTCAAGTACACTCTTTCTAAATAGCCCCTGATGTATCCTGTTTTCAATAAGTGACACCAAATCATCACGTATAGTCTCATATTTCGTTCCGCGAGTTCTGGTACACAATATCAGCAATTCTAAGCGGTATTCCTTAGAAATATTTATTATAAATTCATTTATTATATTTCTAAAGTCGGTAAATGACTTATTTGCCCCCTCTTCAACCAGTTTTTCTGAAAAAGACAGGATATCAAGTATTTTTTCATGAACGGGCTCTACAATCCCTTCCAATACATTTTCTTTGCTCTTAAAATACCTGTATACATTCCCGACCGTTATTCCCGAAAGCTTGGCAATGTCGCGAATTGTGGCATTTGCGTATCCCTTTTCATAAAAAAGTTTTTTTGCCGAAGAAAGTATATTTTGCCTTACTTCTTCTTTTAATACCTGCATAATAATAAACCTCTGTTTACTTTTAAATAAATAATAGCATATACCAATTAAATATGCAATCAGGTATTTTAAATTCTTTTCTGTCAGGGGGACGGTTCGATGTGGCAGGGAGACGGTTTTTTTAACACATTTATAAATGAGAACGAGATACCCTTGCAAAAGAACCTCCCCCTGACATTAAGTCCCCCTGGTATTATTCTTTTATTGAAATTGTGTAAGTTGTATTTTCATCCTTCATGTCAATGAAAAGATTCCCCTGCGTATCGAGCTGAGCAATAAAAATATCCTCGATATTCATTATTTTCTTTTTTTTCAATTGATATTCCAGCCATGCTTTTGTCAGGTTTACCGAACGCAGGGCATCCATGTCCAATTTACCATCAACCACAAGGTTAGTCGGGATTCCTTCATATTGAGTACTAATATTCATGTCTTCCGGCGTTAGCGGCTGCTTTTGGGATTTGAGCAATACGCTCAGTTTCCCGTTTGGTTCAAATACGGCAAATTCAACATCATCAACCCGGAACGCCCCTTTTACGCGAAGCATTGACATCAGGTCTTCGAACGACACTTTGTTTTTTCTTAAAACATCTATCTGCACTTTTCCGTTTTGAATAACGATTTCGGGAATGCCCTCAACGATTTTTCTCAATGCGGTATTCTTTACGCTGATAACAGCCAAAAGAACCGCAAGCAGTGTCCATACTGCCATTCCAGTCATTGTTGACCATGCGTTCTCATTAACCTGAACCGAAAGAGTTGATGCTATCGAACCAATAGTTATACCTACGATATAATCAAAATATGTTATATGTTCCATCTGCTGCTTGCCGATGAGTTTTACAAAAAATAGCAGCAGAAAAAAACCAACGGACGATCGTATTATGACCATAACAGTAACTGGCATATATTCCTCCGAATTATTAACATACATGATTTATCATTTCATTTAAATTATCTGAATATTCGTTATATTCGTTACTGTCCGGACATCACGAAAATTTACAGCAACTTTGTACAGCTATGTATAGTGCCAGGGGGACGGTTCAAGTAAGAACGGGATACCCTTGCAAAAGAACTAATTGAGAAAAGCCGGTTATTTCTTTGGAAAATAGCGGAAATATTAAGGTTAAACAGGAAAAGAGCAAGAAGAATAAGTGTGTCAAAAGAACCGTCCCCCTGACAGTCCCCTTGACACTTTTATAATATGCCTGGACATGATATACTTAAATAAAAACTAATTATATTCAGGGGGGAAATAGATGGAATATCGAAAATTCAATAAATTCGATAAACCTGTATCTTTATTTGGTATCGGATGTATGCGGTTTCCTATGATTCAAACAGGGGATGGGGCTGTTGTTGACGAAGAACAGTCCATACAGATGATTCGGTATGGTATTGATCACGGCGTGAATTATATTGATACAGCGTACCCGTATCATAACGGCGAAAGCGAACTGATAGTGGCAAAAGCGTTGAAAAACGGTTATCGTGACAGGACATATCTTGCAACAAAACTACCGGTCTGGCTTGTTGAAAAATACGATGACATGGAGCGTTTCCTTGACATACAGCTTAATAAGCTGGAAACGGATTGCATCGATTTTTACCTGCTGCACGCATTGAACAAGAGCAGATGGGACTCTCTTATGGAACTCAAAGTCCTTGATTTCATGGAAAAGGCAAAAGCAAACGGAAAAATTAAGTACATATGCTTTTCATTCCATGATAATAATAAAACTTTTAAAGAAATAATAAATGCATACGACTGGGATATGTGCCAGATACAGATGAATATCATGGATATGGATGAGCAGGCTACTGTTGAAGGCTTAAAGTATGCAGGGGATAAAAATATCCCGGTTGTAATAATGGAACCGTTAAAGGGCGGAAAACTTGCAAATCGCGTTCCTGATGAAATAGGGCAGATATATGGACAGTCTCGGATAAAAAGGACTCCGGTCGAGTGGGCTTTCCGGTGGTTATATAATTTTCCGCAGGTTGCCGTTATATTAAGCGGTGTCAGTTCAATGGAGCAATTAAAGGACAATCTGCGCATATTTAACGACGCAAAAGCAAATTGCATGGACGAAGAAGAATTGGCATTAATCGAACAGGTAAGACAGGCGTACCTGAAGGGAATAAAAATACCCTGCACCGGGTGTGAATACTGCCTGCCGTGCCCTCAGCGTGTTTCTATACCCCGTATTTTCGACCTTGTAAACTCCGCTTTTATGTATATGAGTGAGAAAGATTCTAAAAACAATTACCAGCGTTTTATTGTAAATGATGGGAATGATGCGTCAAAATGCGTGGAATGCGGTCAATGTGAAAACGTGTGTCCTCAAAATATACCTATTATGCAAAAACTTAAGGAATCGCACATTTTCCTGACCGGACAAGGCGATTTTCCAGATAATTAAGTTACAGGTTTAAAAAATTGAATATTGTAAAACATCTGTCTTTAGCTATACTGGACCAGCTACAGGAATAACAGCAGGCTTACGGCCATTACCATCATACCTGCGACCAAACCATAGATCGACAAGTGGGCTCTTCCGTATTCCCTTGAAGTTGGCAGTAATTCATCCAGTGAAATGAAAACCATAATGCCGGCAACCGCAGCGAATAGAATTCCTAACGCAGCATCACTTATAAATGGCATAAGAATTAAGTAACCTATAACAGCGCCGACAGGTTCTGACAGACCGGACAGAAAAGATAGGCAAAATGCCTTCTTTCGGCTTCCGGTGGCATAATATACCGGTATTGATACCGCAATTCCTTCCGGAATATTATGTATCGCAACAGCGACGGCAATTGCTATACCAAGTTTTGGGTCTTTTATTGTAGCGGCAAAAGTCGCAATACCTTCCGGGAAATTATGTATAGCAATTGCTATCGCAGAAAGCAGCCCCATTCTTGCAAGCTTTGATTGTTTTCCAGCTAAACTTTTATCATCCATTTTCTCTATTTTTTTAACTTCATGAGGGTTGTCGCTGGATGGGATCATCCTGTCAATAACAGCTATGAACAGCATACCAGCGAAAAAAGCCGCAACCGTCAGCCACTGTCCTTTTTTTTCGCCAAAAGCCGTTATTAGGGAAATCTGCGCCTTATAGAAAATATCTATCATCGAAACATAAATCATTACACCAGCGGAAAACCCAAGCGCAGCCGACAAAAAACCGGTGTTTGTTTTTTTGGCAAATAACGCCATAAGACTACCAATACCTGTAGACAGCCCTGCAAACAATGTTAACCCAAAGGCAGTTAAGATTAAATCAGTCTGCATTTATATACCTCCGGAATAATCATACTCCTTTTTACCACATTATACCCTTCCAATAACAAAAAATCTTCCTGTTAGGGTATTTTCTCCTCTGTTTTAGACGTTAATTACTTTTTGAACTATTATACAATAATTTAAAAGGCAATTTACAAGCAGTATTTCCGCTAATCCTGTTCTGTGTTTCGTTCCATTGGAAAATAAATATTAACTGTTGAAAATGCACACCATTAACGTTAAACTATATTTATAAATCTGTATCCATGCGGCATCAACGAAAAAATAAGATAAATCACTGCCATAAAAATTTTTAGAACATGCTGTTCATCTTGATTTTATTTTTGTTATCCGGTCCAGCTTGCATGTTTGTATTTAAACAATAAAAACACAAGGGGTAAAAAATGTTAAAAAGCCGGAAAGGTACAAAAATCTACAAAAATTTTATTATATCTTATATTATAACATTGATGCTTCCACTGCTTATTATGTCCGTTATTGTCCTTTATCATTTTATAAATGAAATGAAGCAGGAAGTCGAAATAAACAATTAACAAAAACCTCCCTTCAGATTGAGCAGTGTTTCAAGCTTTATCAGAAAATTTCGCGAAAAAGAAAAAATCACACCCGGCCAGTATAAAAATAAGTTTTCAAGTTAAACCGTTTGAAATTTAATTAATCATAGAGAAGCTGTGCAATGTCGGGCTGAAATCTTATAAAATTCAAAATATTCAATATTGGAATTCATTAGTCGGTTAACGGGAAAAGAAGCTTTTGGTTTTCCGGCAGATACATATTATCCTTGTTTATAACCTTAGAACCGGTATCAACTATTTTGGGAACCGGTTTCCCATTCATCGCATCAACCGCATATTTCACCCCGAGATAACCCATACTGAACGGGTTTTGTATAATT
>JAAYBO010000141.1 GCA_012730095.1 Clostridiaceae bacterium | reverse complement strand
CGTTTCCCGTGAGACGTACCGACGCACCGCTTCCGTTTGATAAGAATATGCACGCAAAGCCGGCATATTGGGGAATTGTTGATCCTTCTCGATTGGAAGGGGTTTATAGGCGTCACTAAAGAAATCGGAAAACGGAGAAATAATTTCTAATGAATATTTAAAAGCAGTGACAGAAGACCGATAATTTAATGATATGACTGCAATTCGGGAGATTATCTTTGCTGAATATTGTACCAGGGCTTCATGTATGTTATCATTAAAAATGGTTCTTTTTGTCTTACTGTGTATGCAATTCCAAAATATGTACCGAAGCCGAACGGCGAATAACGGTTGCAATTCATGCTGGAAGGATGATAGTATGGATAAATCAATACTCACAAATTACCTCGATTCACTTAGAAAATATGGAATACCCGGATGTGAATGCATCGTGTACCATAAACATAAGCGCGTATTGAGCCATATTGCCGGGTATGATGAAAACAGCGAATTCAAGTCATCACTCGGAACGAATATATACTGGCTGTATTCGGCGACAAAACTGATTACATGCACAGCCGTCATGCAGCTTATAGAAAAAGGCCATATAGGGCTCGACGACGCGGTTTCCGATTACCTGCCCGAATATGGGGATATGATGGTAAAGCATGATTCCGGATTCATGAAGGCGCAGAACGCGATTACAATAAGGCATCTGCTGACGATGCAAAGCGGCCTGAACTATGATCTTGAAGCCCCTTCAATAATAAAGGCTATAGAAAGCACGAACGGGACCGCGGACACGCGTCAAATCATTGAAGCGCTTGCAAATGAACCTCTTGATTTTGAACCGGGTACGCATTTCCAATACAGCTTGAGCCATGATGTGCTTGGCGCAGTGATAGAGGCAGCTTCGGGCATGAAATTAGGGAAATACTTTGACGAATATATTTTTAAGCCGCTCGGCATGAAAAACACGGGTTTCAACCTGACGCCAGAACTTGAGGCAAAGATGGTAAACCAGTTTGATTACCGGCCCGATACGTGGTCCTCCGTCAAGATACCGAAGAAAAACCGATATGTTCTTACGGAGAACTACGAAAGCGGAGGCGCAGGGCTCTACTCAACCGCTGACGATTATATTCTGTTTTTGGATGCGATGTGCAATGGCGGTACAAGCGTCGATGGGTACAGGCTGCTCTCCGGGCAGACCATTGACCTCATGCGTGAGGACCAGTTAAAGGGAGATTCCAAAAAGGATTTTGACTTATTCGGAAGAAGAGGGTACAGTTACGGACTTGGTGTACGCACGCTCATTGAAAAGGAAAAATCCGGTGTCAGAAGTCCCCTGGGTGAATTCGGATGGGACGGCGCCGCGGGTGCTTACGCGCTTATAGATACGCAAAACAATCTAACGATTTTTTACGTGCAGCATGTTCTTAACTGCGGTTATGTCTACGAGGTTATTCATCCGAAGATCAGAGATCTTACCTATGAAATGATGGGATTTTAACGGACTGCCCGCTTTCGGGCAGTTTTTTGTTTAATTCGATTTTTGTTTTTGACGGATTAAGTGTTAAAAAGGCCTCTCACTTCATCTTAACAACTCTGCTGTTATCTATCCATTTTTATCCTTAAGTATTTACTATTATTATTGACTTTCAAGAAAATAAAATAAAAATATTCAGAAGTTAATAATTATATCCAGAGAAAAAAATTTCATATCAATCTATTATTAGTAATAGGACAGCATGGTGATGTAAGCTGAACCGGATTATATAATTTGTCCCTGCCGGTTGGCCGCGTATACCCCGGGGTGAAACGTAAGGGTATGGGGATATTTCAGGTAGAGCAATGAACAGGTCAGCTTAAGCGAAGCACACATGCTGGAAAAATGGTTTTTCAAGGAGGGTTTTGTTATGAGGAAAATTGTATCGATAGCAGCGGCACTTATGTTACTGGTAACTTTAGCCACACTGGCCACAAGCTGTACAATACCGTCGGGCGGCGGTGGCGGCGGCGGAGATTTGATTGGGGTTGCGATGCCGACAAAATCATTGCAGCGCTGGAATCAGGACGGAGACAACATGAAGAAACAACTGGAGGCGGCAGGTTACAGAGTTGACCTTCAATATGCGGCAGACTCTGTGGAAACTCAGGTATCACAGATTGAAAATATGATAACAAAGGGTGCAAAGGTTCTCGTTATTGCTTCAATTGACGGTGAATCTCTGGGGGGTGTTCTTGAAGACGCCGCGAAAGACGGTATCAAGGTTATAGCTTACGACCGTCTGATTAGAGGCACGGAGCATGTCGACTATTACGCAACGTTTGATAACTATAAAGTCGGCGCACTCCAGGGACAATACATAGTTGAAACTTTGGGACTCGATAAGGGAGAAAAAGGTCCCTTCACATTGGAGGTATTCGGCGGCTCTCCTGATGACAATAACGCATATTTCTTTAACGCAGGCGCGATGGATACATTGCAGCCATACATAGACAGCGGTGCGCTGGTAATAAAGTCCGGACAGGTCGATATGGAACAAATTGCAATATCGGGCTGGAAATCTGAAGGTTCACAGGCAAGAATGGATAACCTGCTGACTGCTTTTTATTCGGATGAAAATATCGATGTTGTTCTGTCACCGAATGACAGCCTCGCAGCAGGAATTGTCGCGTCGCTGAAGGCTGCCGGGTATGGTTCCGCCGACAAACCTTATCCGATTCTGACCGGTCAGGATTGTGACGTTACGAATGTGAAGCATTTAATCGCCGGAGAGCAATCAATGTCCGTGTTTAAGGATACAAGAACACTGGCTGCAAAAGTTGTTGGAATGGTGGACGCAATTATGAAGGGAACTGAGCCGGAGATCAACGACACGAAAACATACGATAACGGCATAAAAATTGTTCCTTCGTATTTGTGTGAGCCCGTATTCGCTGATGTTAACAATTACAAGGAATTATTGATTGATTCCGGCTACTATACGGAAGACCAGTTGAAATAATATAATCCGCAGATGCTGTAATGGGGCGCTTTGCCGCTCCGTTGCAGCATCTTTTTAGATACTCAATATCCTTATTTTTTAATATGAGGAGAAAAATATGTCCGAAATTATTCTTGATATGAAAAACATTACAAAAGTTTTTCCCGGTGTAAAGGCACTGGACAATGTGAACCTTAAGGTCAAAAGAGGGGAAATACATGCGCTCGTCGGGGAGAATGGAGCCGGTAAATCCACTTTAATGAATGTACTTAGTGGTATTTACCCATTTGGCACATATTCCGGAGATGTTTTCTTTGAGGGTAAAAAATGTGAATTCAAAAGTGTGCGAGACAGCGAGAAGGCGGGGATTGCCATAATACACCAGGAGCTGGCATTGAATCCTTATATGACAATCGCCGAAAATATATTTCTTTGTAATGAACGCTCGAAATACGGCATTATTAATTGGGATCGCACAAATCAGGAAGCAAAAAAGCTTATATCAAAAGTAGGTTTGAAAGAAAAACACAGTACGCTGGTCATGGATATCGGGGTTGGAAAACAGCAGCTTGTTGAAATAGCCAAAGCACTGTCGAAAGATGTAAGGCTTTTGATTCTGGATGAACCTACCGCCGCATTAAATGACAGGGATTCCGATAATCTGCTGAATCTCCTGCTCGAACTTAACCAGCAAGGCCTTACCTGTATTATTATCTCACATAAAATTCACGAAGTGACCAGGATAGCTGATCAGATTACGATAATACGTGATGGCATGATAGTTGAAACTCTGGTAAATGGAGTTGATGAATTTTCAGAAAACAGAATAATTAAGGGAATGGTTGGAAGGGAACTTGTAAACCGTTTTCCGCCCAGAGAAAAGGTGAATATAGGTGAGATCGGGTTTGAGGTAAAGGATTGGGTAGTTTATGACCCTCTGGACGATGATAGAATGCGTATAAAAAATGTCAGCTTTAATGTACGCAAAGGCGAAGTTGTTGGTATTGCCGGGTTAATGGGAGCCGGCAGAACGGAACTTGTTATGAGTTTGTTTGGAAGAGCTTATGGGAAAAAAATCAGCGGCACTATCCTGAAAGATGGTAAGAAACTATTGCTGAAAACAGTAAGCGAAGCGATCAGTGAGGGAATGGCATATGCTACCGAGGATCGGAAAACAGCCGGTTTGATACTGATAGATGATATAAGAAGAAATATCACACTGCCGCGCCTGGATAAGGTGAGCAAAAATTCCGTTATAAATGAAAGCCTTGAGGTTAAGGCTGCAGAGGAACAAAGAAAAAAATTGAATATTAAGTCATCGGGAGTTTATCAGAAAACGGGGAATTTATCGGGAGGCAACCAGCAGAAGGTTGTGCTGAGTAAATGGATTTTTTCCGAGCCCGATGTGTTATTCCTGGACGAACCTACCCGGGGAATTGACGTTGGTGCAAAATATGAAATTTATACAATTATCAATCAGCTTGCTTCCCAGGGGAAGTGTATTGTTGTGATATCGTCCGAACTGCCGGAGATTTTAGGAATATGCGACAGAATATACATTATGAACGAAGGCAGCATTGTTGGTGAGATGAGTAAGGAAGCGGCCAGTCCGGAAAAAATTATGAAATGTATTCTGACTTCAACCTCCAACAGAAGCTAACAAATAAGGAAAGGGTTGCAATATGGAAAGAATCAGAGATGTATTAAGGCATAATATACGACAATACGGAATGCTATTTGCACTGATAGCCATTATGCTTATTTTTCAAATATTAACCGGTGGTATACTGTTAAGACCTATAAACGTATCAAGGTTAATCTTCCAAAACAGCTATATTCTTATATTGGCCATCGGCATGATGCTCTGTATTTTAACAGGCGGACATATTGACCTGTCGGTAGGGTCGATTGTTGCGATGGTCAGTGCGTCATCGGCATTATTCAGCGTAAAACTGGGATTGCCGGTACCGCTTTCGATATTCCTGTCACTTATTGTGGGGTTACTTGCTGGAATGTGGCAAGGCTTTTGGATTGCATTTGTTAAAATTCCGCCGTTTATTGTAACTCTTGCGGGAATGTTGATTTTTAACGGTGTAAACAATATTATCCTGAGCGGGAAAACGGTCCTGTTACCGCAGCTGTACATAACAATCGCATCGGATAGCATACCGGATTTTATTGGTTCCGGTGGCAAGCTGCATTTATCAACGATAGTGATTGGAATTATTTGTTCAGCTTTATACATAATAATGGAGCTTTTCAGCCGTGCGAAAAAAAAGAAATTCGGTTATGATGCGGGGTCCGACCAGCTGTTTATTGCAAAGATAATTGTAATAGCTCTGGTTATAAACCTTTTCACATATTGGCTCGCCAGGGCGAACGGCCTTACATACGCTGTCATTTTGCTTGTGGTGTTGATTGTTATATACTCGTTCATTACAAACAAAACAGTCGCCGGACGGCATATTTATGCATTGGGCGGAAATGCGAAAGCCGCGGAGCTTTCGGGGATTAATATAAAAAGAGTTATGTTCTGGGTTTATGCAAATATGGGCTTTTTAGCCGCAATCGCCGGAATTGTTTTTGCGGGAAGGCTGAACTCGGCATCCCCAACCGCCGGGGACGGATTTGAACTTGACACGATTGCCGCGTGCTTCATTGGCGGAGCTTCAGCAAGCGGTGGTGTAGGAACAATTATAGGCGCGATAATAGGCGGATTCATTATGGGTATTATGAATAACGGGATGTCGATTATGGGGATAAGTACATTCTGGCAAAGCATTATCAAGGGTCTTGTTACGATCTTTGCCGTTGCCTTTGACGTATACTCAAAATCAAAAGCAAAAGTCGCTTGATTTGAGCAGGGAACTGCCTCTTACCCTCATTACACTATGCAAAGAGTTTTACTCTTTGCATTTTTAATGATAAAAAAATGCTATACGGAATTAATGCAAATTATTATATAATGAAATTAAGTTCTGTTTATGGCTCATAGGAGGCCGAATAGATGAAAAATACCCAAAGCAGGCTATTCGGATATATTTTCAGAAACAAAAAAACAAGTCTGTTGTTCAGAATACTAACAGTTATTCTGTTCATTATTCTTGCTGCCGCGTTTGCAGTTTCTATTACATATTCAATGATTATGGAAGAAAATTTTTATAAACGGACAGGAAACGGTATAAGAAAGGAGTACAGCAAAAATTTTCTCGTTGTCATGTATCAGACCTCCGATGATTTCCTGCGAAAGTTTCGCGAGGGCATTTACAAAAAGGCGGAAGAAAAACATATTCGTATAGATTTTATCAATGTTGAAAGTATAAATGAAGCTATAAACATAATCAATACGGCTGTTGCGGCGAAGGTTGACGGTATAATTGCACAGGGCATATATGATTCCGACTATATTCAGGTAATTAAAAAAGCAATTGAGAATGGCATTACCGTTGAATTTGTTTTCACCGATGCATGGGGTATCGACAGAGCTTATTTTGTCGGCTATAACGCATATGATTACGGGAAGATGGCATCACGCAGCGCAATCGAGCAGCTTCATGAAACAAAGGGCGATATTGCACTTATGGTTCAAAGCGTTACCTATAATGAAAAGGATGTTACCGGCGGATTGTTCATTGAAGGTTTTAAATCAATTGTAGATAAATATCCAAGGGTAAATTTGGTGGAGATTTCGCGGACAAGCTATGATATGTTCAGCGCAGAGGACATAACCTATGATATTTTAAGCAGGTATCCGGATATTGATGTAATAGTATGTACCAGTGAAAGAGATTCCTTTGGAGTCGCACAGGTTGTTATCGATTTGAACAGGGTCGGGGATATCAAAATAATCGGAGCGGGCGTTTCTGAAGATATTATCAAGTACATTGAACTTGAGGTTATTGCGTCTTCGTTTGATATGAATCCTGAACTTATGAGCCAATTATGTATTGAGAATCTGATCGGTGACAGAGTAAGCGGTGATTATTTCGAAACGCCGATAGAGGCGGTAACTTACAAAAATGTTCATAAGTATAAAAAATAACGGGAGAGGGTATGAAACATAAAATGAAGTTTTCACTGAATACTATACGGAAAAAAATGCTGTTTTATTTTCTTATGTCGATTATCCTTGTAAGCTCGGTAAGTGTATATTTGTCGATTAATTCCAACAAATTTTTCAGAAAGATAGATGCGATGTTTTTATCAAGCGTTCTGCTTGAAGACATGCAGAATTATCTTGCTGAATCGGAAAAAAACCTGGCATTGTTCATCCAGACTAAGGATTCCGACAGTAAAAACAATTACCAGCTGAATGCAGATCTATTGAATGAAAACGCGGAAAGACTGAAAAATATATTGCTTGCGGATGATTATAATATTGAAAGGCTTACGAATCTAATTGATACGTTTACTGAAAATGCGGAGGACGCCATATATGCCAAACAGGGCCGCGACGCAAACACAATGCGTGAAAAGTATAATTACGTTCATCAGGTCGGGAAATATATCATGGAAGAAATTCAGGGGTTGAACCTGCAGCAGTTGAAGCAAAATACGGAATATTATTCTGCTTTGGCCCGTAACAATATTATTGTCCAAAGGGCCAATTTTGTTTTGATTGTTGATATTCTCGTCCTTTCATGCATTATAATTCTCTATATTACATATAAAATGACAGATCCGGTAGTAAAGCTTTCCCAATCGGCAGAAGAGATATCAAAAGGGAATTTTGATGTGGATGAAGTAATTGTTACCAGTGAAGACGAAATCAAAATTATGGCCGAGGCGTTTAACAAGATGAAATCAAGTGTGAGGAACTATATTGAAGAATTACACAGTAAATCTGAAATAGAATCAAAACTTATGGAAAAAGAAATGCAGAACCTTAAGATGCAAACCCTTTTAAACAACGCGGAGCTGCAATCACTTCAATCACAGATCAACCCGCATTTTCTTTTTAACACGCTAAATGCCGGTGTCCAGCTTGCAATGATGGAAGAAGCGGATCGGACATCATGCTTCCTTGAAAATCTGGCTGCGGTGTTCAGATATAATGTGAGGCGTCTGGATAAAGAGGTTACATTGTATGATGAAATGAACAGTGTCCGCGCTTATATTGATTTAATGAGAGTAAGGTTTGGGGATATGATTTCCTTCAGTGTGGATATTAAAGATAATGAATTAATGCAAATACACATGCCTCCGCTGATTCTTCAGCCGATTGTGGAAAACGCGTGTATCCATGGGATTGGAGAAAGGGAGGAAGGCGGATGTATTGATATCCGGGTTTTCAGAAACGAAAAAGATGGTTTCATTGAAATCATTGATAACGGTATAGGTATGGATAAGGAAGTGATTGACGGTATTTTCAGCAAAGCGTGTGGGGGGGATGTGATGCCCGAGAAGCCAAAGAAAGGCCATACCACAGGAATAGGGATCAATAACGTCATACAACGACTTAGGCTTTACTATAAGAAAGATGATATTATAAATATTTCGAGCGAAAAAGGGAAAGGCACAAAAATTGTTATCAGGATTCCAGCACAGGAGGGAAGAGCATGTATAAGCTTATGATTGTTGATGATGAGCAGATAGTTATTGACGCGATAACTCATATCATTAATAAGAGCATAAAAGATGTCGAGGTTGTAGCCTGTGCAAAAAACGGTCGGGACGCAATTGAAAAGGCAAGAGCGGCTCATCCTGAAATCGTTCTTATGGACATACGTATGCCGGGGATAAACGGCATTGATGCCATTGCAGAAATACAAAGTTTTTTCCCTGATATAAAGTTTGCAATAATATCCGCATATGAACAGTTTGAATTCGCAAAGCAGGCGATGGAATTCGGAATTGAACACTATATTTTGAAACCAATAAACAGAACTATTTTGATCAATACGATTAATAAAATGGCCAGCCAGATCCAACAACAAAAAGAGGAGAAAAAAAAAGAACTTGAAATAAAGGAGAAACTTGAAAAAGTAATACCGTATTTGGAGCATGGATTTATTTATTCGATTCTTCTGAATACCGAATTCAACGAAGAACTGGCAAGGTACATGGAAATACTTAACATCGGTCATCCCGGCGGATATATTATGATTATGCAGTTTGGCGATGGTGAGAAAGCGTCCGGGCTGTCCAACCGGATTGGATCGTCCATTGTCGGGCACGAGAATTATCCGTATGTGAGGGACACATTCAAATTTAAGTGCAACTGTATTGTCGGGCCGGTTCTTGTCAACAAAATAATTGTGTATGTACCGTGTGAAAGATTCAGGGATGAATATGAGTTCAGGCTGCAAACGATTGAACTGGCGGAAGATATTTTAAACAGCATCCGGCGGAAAATAAAAATGGAATACTTTATAGGGATTGGAGGATATAAAAACAATCAGGAAATTATCCATTCTTATAGTGAAGCGGCAAAAGCGTTAAGAAACAACAGGGGAGAGCCGATATCGCACATTCTGGATTTATACGGTGAACAGCCCGGATACACGTATGATATTCAGTCAGCCGGCAACATGGTTGCAAAAATCGAGATGGGAGACAGTGAAGGAGCAGCGGCTGTTTTTACAAAAATCGCGGATAGAATCAACGGTTTGGCAGGGTTAGGGTTTGATATGAAAAAAAGCCTGTTGATAGAATACATGGTAATTGTACACAGGACAGCGATGGAAGCGAAGGTGGAAGAGGATTCCTGCCTGAAATACAATGACTACATACAGGAAATGCTCTCTCACGACAGTCTGGAGAAGTTAACTTCATGGTGTATAAACCGTATTAAACATATTACAGGGAAAATACGCAGCAAAGAGTTTGAAAAGGGCAGCGGTATTATCTTAAGAGCAAAGAAATATATAAGGGACAACTTCAAAGACGAGATCACGCTTGAGGAGCTTTCAAGGAAACTGAATATAAGCCCGCAGTACTTCAGCAAGCTGTTCAAGGAGGAAACAGGCTATAATTTCATAGAATACCTTACGTTTGTCCGTATTGAACACAGCAAGAAGCTGTTGACTACGACGAATATGACAATCAAGGAAATATGTTATAGTGTTGGTTATGGGGACCCGAATTACTTCAGCCGGTTATTCAAAAAGAACACAGGTATGTCTCCTACTGTATATGTCGGAAGTAACAGATAAAAGGGGGTTGTGTGGTGGAAGAACGGTTAAAGCGGAAGCTCCTGTTGTTGATGGTTCTTATAATGGTATTTTCAAGCTGTGCCTGTGGCGCCAGCAGCGAGACAGCGGGACCCGGCGAAGATGATAAAATTGTGCTCGGCTTCGTAATTGAAGGGCTTGTTATTGAAAGATGGCAGAAAGACAGGGATATTTTCGTATCGAAAGCTAAGGAACTCGGTGCGGAGGTTATTGTACAAAACGCGAATGAGGATACCGAAAGGCAGATAGAACAGATTTACGCGATTATTGAGGAAGGCATTGACGTTCTTTTAATTCTTCCATATGACAAGGACGGTCTGACGCAGTGCATTAAAGCGGCAAAGAAAAAAGGAATCAAGGTAATTGCTTATGACAGGCTCATATTAAATGCCGATATAGACGCCTATGTCGCGTTCAACAGTGTCAAGGTGGGCCAGCTTATGGCAGGTGTACTATATGAAAAAGTGCCCGAAGGGAATTATATAATTGTAAACGGATCGCAGAAGGACAATAACAGCTACATGTTTAACAGCGGGTTCAAATTGGCTTTGAAAGATGGGCTGGACAGCAATCGTATACGGATAATTGCCGAAGTATGGGCGGATGACTGGAGGGAAAGCGAGTCATATAATACGGTCAGCCAGGCTATAAGCGAAGGAAAGAAAATAGATGCCGTTATCGGCGGCAATGATCGGCTCGCCGAAGGCGCTCTGAAGGCCCTTTCCGAGAACCGTCTTGCCGACGATGTTTATGTAGTTGGACATGACGCGGAATTATCGGCATGCCAAAGAATCGCGGAGGGATTACAGCTTGCCACCGTATATAAGCCTATAAGGGTTCTTGCCGAGGGCGCCGCGGAACTGGCCGTAAAAATGGCGAAGGGAATTGAGATTGAATATGAACATACGATTTTTGACGGAAAAAAAGAGGTTCCTTTTATACGGTACGAGCCTGTTCTTGTAACAAAGGACAATATGATGGATACCGTAATTAAAGACGGATTTCACACGATGGAGGAAATATACCGGAATGTGCCAAGGGATCAATGGCCGTCTGCAGACTGAAATACGGCAGTACAGAGAAATAATCTGCACTATATTATTAGTACAGCCCTTTATGAATATGATATAATTGAAGGGATCATCCGATTACTTGATATTTTCCGATAAGTTAAATTTTAATAAAAAGGCCGCGGCTGACAATGTGTAGACTCGAGAACTAAAAATTATGAAATATACAGAAAAAACTTGTCGAAATATAATACTTTTTTCCGCACAGAGAAAAAAGTTGAATAGTTAAGACCTGTGTGTTATACTTGCTATAAAGCGAGGTGAGGATATAATGGTGCAAAGGAAAGAGTATTTAAACAAGTTAATTGAGTGGCGTGAGAAACATATAATTAAGGTTGTTACAGGTGCCAGACGATGCGGCAAATCCACGTTATTTTTGCTATATATTGATTATCTGAAAAAATCCGGCGTATCCGATGAACAAATTATATCAGTAAATCTTGAGGATATAGAATATGAGAATCTACTTGATTATAAGTCACTATATAATTATATAAAGGCAAGACTTATAAAGGGTAAATTTACTTATGTATTTATTGATGAAGTACAGCAATGCAAGTCTTTTGAGAAAGCAGTTGATAGTTTATTTATAAAAGAAAATGTTGATGTGTATATTACCGGATCAAATGCCACTATGCTGTCAGGGGAACTGGCAACGTTATTATCAGGAAGATATATAGAAATATCAATGCTGCCGTTATCATTTTCCGAATATCTTGAGTTTACTAGTGGAAATAATATCAAATTAAACTTCAACGACTATTTGAAATATGGTTCATTCCCTTACGTAGCAAGTCTGAAAAAGGACGATAGTATAATCAGAATGTATATTGACGGGATATACAACACGATATTGATAAAGGATGTCGCTACCCGTGACGGCATAACTGATATATCTGTTCTTGAGAGTATAGTAAAATTTCTGTGCAGCAATATAGGCAGCCCCGTTTCCACAAAAAGAATAAGCGACACAATCAATTCAAGCGGTCGCAAGATATCAGTCAATACTGTTGATAATTATTTGCGCGCTTTAACTCAAAGCTATATATTCTATAAAGTTGACAGGTATGATATAAAGGGCAGGCAATACTTAAAAACACTTGGGAAATATTATCTTGTAGATACCGGACTTAGAAATTTACTGGTAGCAGGTTCTGCATCAGATCTGGGACATTTACTTGAGAACATAGTTTTTCTTGAGTTGATACGCAGGGGGTACAGAGTTAATATCGGGAAACTTGCCGAAAAAGAGGTTGATTTTGTAGCAAGTGGTCCGGATGGTATTGAGTATTATCAGGTATCCGCATCGGTCTTGGATGAAAGTACATTATTAAGGGAACTTGAGCCGCTGCAAAAGATACCTGACCATTATCCAAAATACCTACTGACACTTGATGATATAATTGCAAACACAAATTATGACGGTATTCGACAGATTAACTTAATTAATTGGCTTTTAAAAAAATAGGTATTTAAGCATTTTTGTTGTAGCCGGATATTACAGTCTAGGGAATCCGCCACTGCCCTCCATGTGAATGCCCGGATAAAACCAGATATTCCTCTTCGCCTGTCTCAAAATCATCAATCCCGCAAATATTAATTTTCTGGCCGTTTATTACTAATATCCTGCATTTTCCTTCAAGAACATCTATACCGTATTTGCTTATTGTTTGTTTAATGAATTCTATATCAGAACTCCAATATTCATGGTTTCCCGAAACATAATAACAAGGGTATGATTTAGAAAGTGCTTCAAGGGTTATCATCCAATTTTCGTGGGGCAATTTGTCATCCGCAATATCTCCGCCGAACAGTATGATATCCGGAGCATGTTTGTTTATGCAATCCAGTAGTTCCTTTTGGCCTTCACCATAATAACAGCTGTGAAGATCAGCTATAAATGCCATTTTAATTTTGAAATCAATTTTTTCACTGGAAATTTTATACTGCATTACCTTCAAGTCGGTACGAAAGGCAAATATCAATGCAATAATAAAAACAAGTATAAGTATTACTAATAATAATCTCTTTTTCCGCATTGAAAGCTATTCTCCTAAATTAATTCTAATTTTACGTAAGTTATCTCTACAGGTTATTTTACCATATTATTGTATCCGGTTCTTTTATCGGTGCAATATGTAAATAGTCCATTAGTCCTGTATTTTTAGCCATAATTCTGATTGACACTGTTAATGGAAATATGATATTTTTGAGCATAATAAATTCCAATAAATGAAAAATAGAAGCTGCCCTTGATTTAATCATGGAAGAATTACTGTTTCAGTTACATCATCCTGGTTTTCTTTAGATATAGCTTTCATATTTTACTCGCGGTTATTACTAATTAGAATTCATCAACGGAGAACATCTTGGAATTACTTTTATATAAAAGTTCCGGGAGGGTTATATGAATAAGTATAGGTTATGTGAAAAATTTACAGGTTTACTGATGATAGGAATATTTCTTATTTCTTTCTGCTTGCCGGGTTTTGCGGAAGCTTCAAATGAAAACTATTCTCTGAATACGGTATTCGAAGAATATGGGGATGTTTCACTGAACGATATAATATATCAGGAGAATTTTGAGGACGGGGATATAACCGTATCAGATCCTGGCTTAGTAAACGGCATGACCTGGACCTTTCATGGCAGCGTTGAAACAGGAAGTGTAAAGAGCTACGACAGCAAAATGATAAGACTTAACGCGGGGGCATATGTCCTGTCCGATCAGGCTGTAAATCATCCGGAGTACACGGTTTCCTTTACCAGCATTAATTGGTACAACACCGCTGCCAGGGTAATGGTCGCGTACCGGGATGAGAACAATTACTATTCTTTTAGTCCCGTAACAGGGCAGATATGGCGTATCATGGACGGTATTGAAGAAGAGCTGGGAACGGATAATGTAAGAAGGCTAATAAGTTCCCCCAGGCAGAATCCCTCGGTGAATCATTACAAAATCTATTTTTATAATAATGGCAGTTCCATCACAATTTCAGCAGACCGTGACGGATTTGAAAACAGGAAGGACTATGAATTCAAATACACCGATCAAAATTCTGAGGCCGTCAATCGTTTTAAAGGCGGACGGATAAAGCTGGCCAGGGTTGATGAAGGCACCAGCCGTTTTTGGGTTAATTTTGACAATATTATTGTAACTAACGGAAAGCTGCAGTCGACGCTTCGAAGAAGTCCGAAAAAGCTGTATGTAAGCCAAAGCACAGGTGACGACAGCTTCGAGGGCACAGAAGCAAAACCTTTTAAAACAATTAGTAAAGCAATAGAGAGCTCATATCCCGGTGATGAAATTATTGTTGAAGACGGTGTTTATGGTGATCAGATAAAATTCCAGTCTAACCGAATCTATGGAGAAGAAGGTAAAAGGCTTACCTTAAGGCCGCGTAACAGACATAAGGCGACAATATCCGGCGCGAACCTAAAATATGGTGATTTCGTAACGATAGACGGGTTTGAGGTAATTGATCAGTCTGTACAGGTGGGAGGCAGTACAGGTACTGAAGTTCTGAATAATTATATTCATGATGTCGGTACAGGTATCAAAGCAAACGGAGTGAACGGCAAGGTTGCCGGTAATTATATCCTTAGAATAAATATGGGAATAACTGTTTCAGGGTCCAATATGCTTGTTGAAAATAATGAATTGGAACGTTTGATTTGGACCAGCGGCGATTCCGATTACTTCCGGTTTTTTGGAGAAGGACATGTTATCCGGGGCAACTATATGCACGGCACAAGAGAAGAAGAAATTGGGAAAGCCCATGTGGACGGCTTTCAAACCTTTGATAACAACGGCGAATATGCGCGCCGCATTATCATTGAAGGAAACCTCATCGAGGATTTTTATCATCAGGGGTTCATGGGTTCGGGTTCATATTATTACCATTCCTATGATATAACCTTCCGAAACAATATCTTTAAAGACGCGGCCGCATGGGGGATGTGCATATCCACACTGAAGGATGTTAAAGTATATAACAACCTGTTTATCAATATGAAAATACATGGTGTCGGCTTTAGAGGAACTGAAGAGAAGCCTGCTACAGGCGAAGTCCGGAACAATATCTTTTATAATGCCCGTAATTGCTATTTCGGCTTAGATAAATACCATTATGAATCCGGGAATAATCTGCTCTTTTATTCTGATCCTTATAAAAAGTATGATCAGGATCGTTTCCCAAATGACATTGTTAATGCGGATCCGCTGTTTATAGATATTGATAACAATGATTTTTCGCTGCACCCGAACAGTCCGGCTGTTGACAGCGGAATAAGCCTGGATTTTAGCGATGATTTTGCCGGAAACAAAAGGCCCTTCGGAAACGGCTGGGATATCGGACCATATGAATATCAGGGAAATAGCCTGCCGGTTGCACATATTCAATTTTTCAATGTCGTGAACAGCACTTCCGGCTATGAGCCTTTCAAGGTTATGTTTGACGGTTCAAGTTCATATGCCCCTGAAGACAGAAGCATCGTCTCATATGACTGGGATTTTGGTGACGGCGACACAGGTTCAGGCGCTATTGTGAATCATACTTTCGCTGCAGGAGAGTATAATGTGAGGCTGACTGTTACAGATGATGCCGGGAATGGACATACTGCCGCCAGGGAGTTTAATATCCTGCCTTCGGAATTTCCCAGTCTGTACCTTTACCTGCCCTTTAACAAGGATTGTCTGGACGCTTCTGGGAAAAACATGACAGTTGACATTGGTGAAAATATACGGTTTGAAAACTCATCATTTTATAGATCAATACGCTTTGATAATAATGAAAGCCGCGGAATTAGTGTAAAGCATAACAATTACCTGGATGGTTTGGATGGGATTACAATAGCCTTCCTGGCAAAGAAGGATTCAAAGGACACAGCGGCAACCGTTATCCATAAACACACGGTTTACGGCATGAGTATCACTGCAAATGGTTTTTCCGGTTCAATAAGTACCGATACCGAATCGAAAAAAATTTCAGCGGCAAAAGTTGTTGACGACACCGACTGGCATCATTATGCAATGACTTACAACGGTTCAGCTATCGTATTATATCTGGATGGTGTTGAATGCTCCCGTGTTGAATGCACGGGGAAGATAAGACGAGATGCCAGCCGGGATATAGTAATTGGCCGAAATCCCTGGAGAGACAGCTTTGAGGGATTAATCGATGAAATCAGAATTTATGATCGGGCTCTGAGTGAAGATGAGATTAAACAAATTATGGAGGGCAAAGAAAATCTTATCACAACAGATTACTCGGAAATGGTCAGGATTTTAGAGCTTTTATATGAAAGTGCGGACATTAGCGACAATAGCCTGAATCCAACCTACGGAGCCGCGATGAAAAGAGATCTTGTTGTAACCCTTACCGCCGGATACCAGGATCAATTAAGAGATGCGGCAAAGCTCACATTCAGCGATATTTGGGGCGGCGAATGGTACGCGTCACATATTCCCATGGCGGTATACCTTAAGCTAATAAATGGCTTCCCTGACGGATCATTTAAGGGCGGAAGCCTGATCTCCCGTGCCGAGGTTCTTACAATGCTTGCCCGGTTCAATAATTCCGAGGATTTAATAAAACAAAAGGCAGAACAGGATCCGGAAAGCTTGAACCGTATCGCGGAGCAGATAGGAAACGACTGGTATACCCATTATGTTGCTTATGCAAAAGACGGATTGGTTTACCCCGATTTATATACAAGGGAAACCATACAAAAGCCGATGATCCGCGGGGAAGTAATCCACGCACTGGCCAATTTTTTGTGGGGAGAAGAACTTCAAGCAGGCGGAAAATATTATATATTAGCCGAAATGAATGAAAACCCGTCGTTCAACGATACCGTGAAAACTATTTACATAGCCAACCCCGATTCCGGGAATAATGGATCAAAAAGCTACTTATGGTACAAGCAGTTAATGGACGCGGCTGCAAACCCTGAAAATGGTGTGCCGATGGATTTCTATCCGTCAATCATATGCCTGAAAGACAAGGGAATACTTCTTGGCAACAGCGGGGACAGCAGGTGGTACGATCCAATTACGCGTGCCGAGGCACTGGCACTGTTTGAACGCCTAGCGAAAGTGTGGGGAGAAGAAAGCAGTAAGCCAGACTAACCTTTTCATTCAGATTTATTCATGATTCTGCACAGGCAATAATGAAAATCCATTCAACCCTGTAAAATTAAGAAAAAACACTGTTGGCTGTTTCCAAAATGGATACGAAAAATTTTTCGCCAAAGAAAGTTTTTCCATTACGCTTGCATTAATTACCTGTATTTAGTAAAATAGAACATAAGTTCGAAGTTAATAAATGTTTGTCAGAGTTTTCCTGATACCTCTGCCCGCTAAAGGCCGGGGATAAAATAAGTTTTGCTTCCTGTAATTGTTCTTTATTAAAAATCCACCGTATGGAAGCTGGCAAATTTTCTTCGCTTCTTAGCCTGCTAACCTATGCAACCTGGTGTGTTGAAATTGCAAAGCGATTTCTTCCGTTGTTTTAACAGGAAGGTGTATATGAATAAATCGGAAGTGCTGAATATTTTTCATCCGGCAGTAAAGGAATGGTTTTTAAACAATATCGGAAAACCCAGCCCTCCTCAGATAGAAGGTTGGCCGCAGATCCAATCGGGAAAAAATGTTTTGATCTCGGCACCCACCGGTGCAGGCAAAACATTGGCGGCATTTCTTGAAAGTATAAACCGTCTGCTCGAAATGGGTCTGAAAAAAGAGCTTCCGGAAGGTGTCTTTATTTTGTATGTATCTCCGCTGAAGGCCTTAAATAATGATATCAATAAAAACCTTGAAATACCGTTTCAGGGAATCCGGCAGTTATTCACCGAAAAAGGCGAAGCTTTTCCCGATATACGAAAAGCCGTCCGCACCGGCGACACCTCTCAGTATGAAAGGACGCAGATCCTCAAAAATCCGCCGCATATACTCATTACAACGCCCGAGTCGCTGTTCCTGATGCTGACCTCGCAAAAAGCAAGAGAAATACTGAAAAACGTGCATTACATGATTATAGATGAGATACATACGCTTCTCGGAACGAAAAGAGGGGTTCACCTCGCTTTATCAATGGAGCGGCTGGAGGCTCTGGCACAGCGGAAAATTGTCCGTATCGGCCTTTCGGCGACGATAAACCCCTTGGATGCAGCGGCCCGTTATTTGGGAGGCCTGTACCGCGACGGTAATAGTTACACGGAGCGTCCCGTTGAAATTATCGCTCCGGCAATAGAACGCAATAAGGAGCTGAAAATAGATGTCCCGGTAGAGGACTACCGTGTTCTTGAACAGGGCTCCGTATGGCCCGATATATACGCATTGCTTGTCAAGCTCATCCATGAGCACAAGTCCACCCTTATTTTTGTAAACAACAGGGCAACCGCTGAAAAGACAGCGGCAAACGTTAATTCCATCGCCGATGAAGAACTCTGCCGTCCGCATCACGGAAGTATTTCAAAAAACAGAAGGCTCGAAACGGAAGAATTATTCAAAGCCGGTGAGTTAAGATGCATAATCGCCACTTCCACTCTTGAATTAGGTATAGATGTGGGCAGTGTCGATTTTATTGTACAGGTGTCGGCTCCGCTTTCAGTTTCGGGCGGACTGCAGCGGTTAGGGCGTGCCGGGCACCGCCTGTCAGCCGTGTCGAAAGGTGTTATAATTCCGAAAACGCGCGGTGATCTGGTTAAGTCCTGCTTCCTTGCAGAGGAAATGCTAAATACGCGTATTGAAAAGGAACGTATTCCGGTAAATTGCCTCGATATACTCGCCCAGCATATAGTTTCGATGTGCTGCACTGAAAAGTGGAGCGAAAACGACCTTTTTAGCCTTGTAAGGCAGGCTTTTTCTTACCGAACCCTTCGCGAGAATGACATCAGAAAGGTCCTTGCAATGCTGGCAGGGGATTATGAGCATAAAGAAGACATCCCGGCAAAACCGAGAATTATTTGGGACAGGCAAAACAAAACGATTGAAGGCAGCCCTTACAGTAAAATGCTGGTTTTGTCAAGCAGCGGGACAATCCCCGACAGGGGCATGTTTCCTGTTTACCTCGAAGATTATAAAACTCGTGTCGGTGAGCTTGATGAGGAGTTTGTCTTTGAATCGCGCATCGGAAACAAATTTATGCTCGGCAACACTCCATGGAGGATTACGAGGATTGAAAAGAACCGTGTTATTGTTGCCCCAACATCAGCCATCGGAGCGTACGCGCCTTTTTGGAAGGGTGACGGCATCGGCATGCCCTTTGAACAGGCCGCCGCTTTCGGAAAGTTCCTTAAGCATATAATGGACCAGATTGAAAACGATACCTTTATCGAGAATGCCCTTAAGTCATCCCTGCTCGATGAAAAAGGCGCGCTTAATATAAGAAATTATCTTATTGATCAGGTTGAAGCAACCGATGTTCTTTCCAATGACCGCCGCGTTGTTGTCGAATATACAAGCGCAAATGAAAACGACAATAAAATTGTTATTCACGCCCATTTTGGCGGAAGGGTCAACAGCGTCCTGTCGATATTGTTTCAGGAAGCATTGGATAATAAAATTGGCTGCAAGGCTTATACGAGCCATACGAATGACGCAGTGCTGATTCATCTTTATGGTTATTTTGACGAGCTATCGGATATTTTTTCCCTTCTTTCCCCGAAAAATGTAGAAGAAGTTTTAATAAATGCGCTTCCGAGAACCTCGCGGTTTGCATTAACCTTCCGTTATAACGCGTATCGCGCGCTTATGATGGGTACGCGCAAGTACGGGCAGCGCATTCCGCTGTGGGTGCAAAGGCTGCGCTCGGTGGATGCAATGGAAAATGCCCGGAAATACATCGATCATCCGCTGATTATCGAAACGATGCGGGAATGCCTTGAAGAAATCTTTGACATCCCCAATACGATTCGCGTGTTGAAGGATATCGAGCAGGGGCGTATTCAGGTGGTTGAGAAAAAAACGTGGTTTCCCTCGCCGTTTGCGTCGGAAATCCTGTTCCAGTTTGAGCAGGAGTTTCTTTATCTGGAAAAGGCTCCGCACCCGGGTCACAGCGAGT
>JAAYBO010000140.1 GCA_012730095.1 Clostridiaceae bacterium | reverse complement strand
GCAGTTTTTTATTTTTTATAAAAAAAATAAAGAATCGAAAATAAAAAATGTGAAACAATAAAAGCAAAGCTTAAATTCATTTCAACGATATTGATATAAAAAAATCCGCCAATGTCACCATAACTTACTACTCATATATTAAAACTTTGCAGACATAATAAGTAGTGAGGAGGTGAGACAAAGATGGCAACTAACAACAGCAGAAGCAAAACTCAATTTGACAACATGAAATACGAAATTGCAAACCAATTGGGTATCAATCTTAAACAGGGGTACAATGGCGATCTAACCTCAAGGGAAGCCGGAACGATCGGTGGTAACATAGTGAAAAAGGTTTTCCAGAGTTATACCGGAAATCAGTATCCACAATATGATACAAATAACAACAAATAACCGGTTACTGAATTTCCTTCTTCAAACCTGACCACTAAACGCTTTTCATAAACACTTGATTTTGTTGTTTTATCGAATGCGGATTAACATTTGAACACAAACGGCAGGAAACTGTTTAAAACAGTTCCTGCTGTTTTTTATCCTTTTTCTCAATCTCCTTCTTCTCTATCTCATTCTCCAAATCTGCTTTTTTCTTGCCTGCAAGATTTGAAATTTTGTCAAGAAATCCCGGCAAAAAATCCATGATACGATCAATCGCTGTATTGTGTTCGACAGGCAGCAGCTTAATTACGTTGTTTTTACCAACAACCACAAAAGCAACCGGATGAATTGTAACACCGGCTCCGCTTCCTCCGGCAAAAGGAAAATTTTCGTTCTGTTCTGTTTTTCTGTCCCTTTGCCCCTGATAATCTCCTCCCCCGGCGGCAAAACCAAAAGCAACCCTTGAAACCGGAATGATTACAGTATCATCAGCAGTTTGTACCGCGTCACCGACAATAGTGTTAACGTCTACCATGTCTCTGATGCTTTCCATCGCAGTTTTCATTAACTCATCAATAGGATGTGTCCCCATCCCTTCACCTCCAAATTGTTTCAATGATATAGCCCTAATTATCCTTTACATTTAACGGTAAAACTATTCAGTTTTTTTAAAACAAATTTTCATTGAATTTATGATCTTATTATGTCGAAGCCGAATGAGTTTTTGTATTGAAATTAAGCTGTTTATCGTTACTAAAAAGAAGCAATATCAATACATTCAGCAGCATTACTCTAAAAACTGCATGAAACATAAGTCTGTTCGCGTTATTTTGAAAATCCGGAATAAGGCTGAAATTCCCGTGTTCAAGGCTGAACCAGGCCGAGAGCGTAATTATGAAGTAATTCCATAACACAAGGATAATTCCATATATTATCGCATTCACGGCTGCGTCCTCAACAGAAAATGATCCTGTTAGCTCAAGCTTTTCAATATGGAGCATTTTCCCTCTGTTTTTTCGTATTGCTCCGGCAATTAAGTTTAAAAAATTCGTACGAACAGTCTTTTTTTCTTTTAATCCAAGTCTCCATTTCTTCCGACCCTTTTTTTCCGTGCCGCTTTTAATCTCGAAAATCGGAATGTATTTCAATATGGTCCCTTTAATTGTGTAGGTAATATCAGCATCCTTAGCTATAAGCTCCACGTGGATTCTGAAGTTAGCCAAAAGCAGCAGTAATA
The DNA here is from genome assembly GCA_012730095.1 of Clostridiaceae bacterium. GTDB lineage: Bacteria > Bacillota > Clostridia > DSM-8532 > DSM-8532 > DTU069. The sequence goes on along the minus strand of JAAYBO010000140.1, from coordinate 39,602 downwards.
CCAACAAAAAAATAATTAAAAAAACCGGCAGATACATTATTTCACCTCACCGGTTATTTTATCCAATTTATTCCGTTGTATCCTTCTATTCGCAAACATTCCCAGTGTATCTGAATATAATCAGTCAACTGGAATCTCATCCATTACTGTTTGAATATCATTAACGTCAATATGCGGCAGATCTTTAACGGAATTAAAACCGAAAACTCTTAAGAATTCTTCCGTTGTTCCATAAAGCTTCGGTTTACCCGGACTATCCTGTCTGCCCAATTCACATACAAGGTTTTTTTCAACCAGGTTTAAAATTACATTATCCGAGTTTACCCCTCTAATGTGCTCAACATAAGCTCTTGTAACAGGCTGGTGATAAGCAATTATTGCAAGGGTTTCATATGCCGCCTGTGAAAGCCCCTGTTTCTTCCGGGCGTACCCAAGCTGAATTATGTATTTATCATATTCCGGCTTAGTACAAAGCTGGTAGCCTGTACCTATCCGCCGCAGCATAATTCCCCTTGAAGAATTTTTATATTTCATTTCCATATTTGAGATTATGCTAATCGTAGTTTTTTTGTCCTGGTTAATTATCTCGGAAAGCTTTTCAATCGAAACCGAATCACCCGCAGCAAACAATACGGCTTCCAATATGTTTTCAATTTCCCGCAAATCATACATATAAAGCTTCCTTTCATCTTCCGGACTAAGCGCCTTCATCCCTGACAACCCTTCTTGGTTCAATGTATATTTCACCAAACTCAACCTCTTGATGAATTATCGCCTTCCCGTTTTTGGCTATCTCAAGCGCGGCCAAAAAGCCTGTTGCAACTTCAAGCCTTGATGTTTTTTTCAAATTAAAGATCGCGGAAAAGCACAGCCTCACGTCTCTTTTTAGCATATCCAACAGCTGCTTTATTTTCAGCCTTAACGAAACCCGTTCGTGTTGTATGATGCGCTTCATTTTTTGAGATTCATCGTTTTGCCGGTCATAGTACACCTGAAGGGTTTTTTGATAACATTCTTTCAGCAGGGAAGGTGATACATCAAGCTCTATTTCATAAGCAGATTCCGGAAGGAGCTCCGGTAATTTGTAATGGACCTTTTTCCATTCGGCTTCTCTCTCTCTCAAAATTCCGGCAAAATCCTTGACCCTTTTGTATTCAATAAGCTTTAGAATTAACTCTTCGCGCGGGTCTTCGTCGTCTTCAGCCTCATCCTTACGCTCGGGCAGCAGCATACGTGACTTTATATGCAGAAGCGTAGCCGCCATGACAAGAAATTCACTGGCAATTTCAAGATCCATTTCCTTCATTGCAAAAAGATAATCCATATATTGATCGGTAATTTCAACAATAGGTATGTCATATATATCTATCTTATTTTTTTCAATAAGATAAAACAATAAATCGAAAGGCCCTTCAAAATCTTTAATTTTAATCACACAACAATCGTGCGTCGCATTTGTCATAAGTAACTCTCCAAAGGGGGTGACAGTTTATTTATTTGGTTATCGGTTATTGTTCCAGTCTATTTTCATTGCAGCCCTTACTTCATTCATTGTTTTTTCCGCGGTTTCACAGGCTTTACGGTTACCCTCGTTCATAACATCCTTTATATAATCCGGGCGCTTTAAAAGTTCCGTTCTTTTTTCGTATATCGGCGTGTGGAATTCCTGCATTTTCAACGCGAGGTTTTTCTTGCACTGCACACATCCTATTGCACCTTTCCTGCAGTTTTCTTCTATTTCGGGAACCTCGTTTTCATTAAATATTTTATGGAACGCAAAAACAGTACAAACTTCCGGATGTCCCGGATCCGTTTTTCTTATCCGGGCAGGGTCAGTAATCATATTCATTACTTTTTTGCGTACTTCCTCCGGAGTATCGGCAAATGCTATAGTGTTATCATAGCTCTTGCTCATTTTCCTTCCATCAAGGCCGGGAAGCACCTTTGCTTTCGTTAAAAGCGACTGCGGTTCAGGAAAAACCTCACCATAAAGAAAATTAAACCTTCGCGCTATTTCCCTCGTTAATTCAACATGCGGGACCTGATCCTCGCCAACCGGAACATAATCAGCCTTATACATCAGAATATCCGCGGCCTGCAGGCATGGGTAACCTAAAAAGCCGTGGGTGGTTATATTCTTTTCCTTCATCTGCGCCAATTGATCTTTATAAGTAGGATTACGGGTAAGCCATGAAATCGGTGTTATCATTGAAAATAAGAGGTGCAGCTCCGCATGCTGTTTAATAGAGCTTTGAAGGAAGAAAACACACCGGGACGGATCGAGCCCTGCACTGATCCAGTCGGCTACCATTTCGGTAATATTATCTTTATACTCGGTAGTATCCTCATATCCCGTGGTTAGCGCATGCCAATCGGCAACAAAAAAGTGGCATGAATAATTATCCTGAAGCCGTATCCAGTTTTCCAGGGCTCCGAAATAATTCCCAAGATGTAACGAGCCTGTGGGGCGCATGCCGCTAAGTATTGTCTTTTTCATAAAATCCTCCGTAACTGTCAGGGGTTTGCAGCAAGATATCGTTTAATCAACAATACCCGCTCATCATAATATTAACTTATCATACATATAAAGTCTATACATAAACCGGAATATATGCAATCATACAAAAAGTCCGACAATTTTATCCGTTACCCACAGCATGCTGTTTGCTATAGGTTTTGTAAAAAACCCAAGAACCGTACTTATTATGCCTGGGAAAACAATTACAGCAACAAGAAATATCATACCTATCATTCTCTCATGCTGCATAAAACGGAAATATCTATCGGCCGGCAGAATACCCGATAGTATTTTTGAGCCGTCAAGCGGCGGTACGGGCAGAAGATTAAATATCGCAAGATTAAGATTAACAGAAAAAAATATTGACAAAAACAGCAACCAGTACGTTACTATATTATTACCGCGCACAATTTTATCGTACATTGTAACAAAAGAAACCTGATAGAGAAAAATACCTATAAACGCCATTATAAGGTTTGAAAGAGGCCCTGCAATACTTACAAGCATCATACCCCTTTTTCTGTCCCTGAAAAAATACGGGTTTACCGGAACAGGCTTAGCCCACCCTATGCGGGCAACAATAAGCATAATTGTCCCTATCGGATCAAGGTGTTTTAACGGGTTAAGGGTAAGGCGCCCCTGTTCTTTCGCCGTCATGTCTCCAAGCCTGTAGGCAGTATATGCATGAGACAGCTCATGGATTGTCAGAGATATAAGAAGGACCGGTATTATTAAAATATATTGTTCAAGACTTTGGTTCAGCATAAAAATCTCCTTTTAAAAAAGATACGCATGGGGCGGTAAAAAGTTTACAATCCCAAAAACTCCAATACGGGCTCGATAAAAACAAATATACCGATAAACACGGCTGAAGCAGCGGATACAAGAACGGCAGCCGCCGCAAGATCCTTTACTCTTTTTGCTTCTTTTGAGTATTCCTTTGTTATCATGTCAACAAGCGTTTCACCAGCTGTGTTCACTAATTCCGCTACAAAAACAAAACCGAATGCAATAAAAATTAGTGCCCATTTTACAAATGAGATTTTAAACAATATGCCTAATATGACAACAATAACCGCTGTTATGCAATGTATCCTGAAATTCCTTTCCTGCGTAAAGGCTGTTTTTATTCCGTATACGGCATATTTAAAGCTGTCAAATAAAGTTCTGCTTTTCATATCATTCTCCATAATAATGCGTTAATCAGTTACGCGTTAGCCCAATATCAGACAGGATTTGCTCCTGCTTTTTCTCCATTATTTCACTATCCGGCGGGCTTTCGTGATCATATCCAAGCAGGTGCATGAGGCCGTGCAGCGTTAAAAACGCAAGCTCTCTTTCGTTTTCATGGCCATATTCATTTGCCTGCTCAATAGCTTTTGGAACAGACACCACAATATCACCAAGAAAAAGCTTTCCGTCTTCCATGTCCAGCTCATCCGGTTTTACCGCGAATTTCCCGTCCTTCATTTCAAGCATAGGAAACGACAGGACATCGGTGACACAATCTTTATTTCTATACTCCCGGTTTATCCTTTGAATTTCTTCATTCTCGACAAGAAGAATAGAAACCAATGAAGGGTACTCAATATTCTCAATCCTCAATGCGGTCTTCACCACATTCGTCATCAGAGTTTTTATACTCTTCAGAGGAAGATACTTCTTCTTCAGCTTGCTTTGAATTACTACCTTCATTCCTTTTCTCCCTTTTATCCTGTTGTATAATATTATACACCTGATTATCAAGTTCAGTCAGGGAATTCTTTTTTTCAAGTTCGGGATATTCGTTCCTTTCGTGGAAAACTCCGCTTAATACCGTTAGGAAGGCATTCGCAATGTCGTCCATATCCTTCAGTGTCAGGTCACAATTATCAAGCTGCCCGTCATCAAGTTTATCTTTAATTATTTTTCGAATTAGTCCTTCTATTTTGCCCTTTGTTTTATCCTGCAGCGAGCGGACGGCAGCCTCAACAGAATCGGCAAGAAGAACAACAGCCGCTTCTCTGCTCTGCGGTTTTGGCCCCTCGTAACGGAAATTGCCTTCTTTCACATCCACGCCTTTTTCTCCCTGTATTGCCTTATGGTAAAAATACGCAACTAAAGTAGAGCCATGATGCTGCACTATTATATCCCGGATAGCCCTGGGGAGTTTGAATTTTTGTGCTAATTCCTCCCCATCCTTCGTATGGGATGTTATAACCAATGTGCTAAGGTTAGGGGTAATCCTGTCATGCGGGTTCTCCGACATCTGATTTTCCTTGAAAAAACCGGGCCGCTTTAACTTTCCGATATCATGGAAATATGCTCCCACTCTGGCAAGCAGGGCATTGCCTCCGATTTGTCTTACCGCGACCTCCGAAAGGTTCCCTACCATCAGGCTGTGGTGATAGGTTCCCGGCGCTTCCATTAAAAGCCTCTTTAACAACGGGTGGTTCGGATCTGCCAATTCAAGGAGCTTCAACGGGGTAATAACATTAAAGATGCTTTCAAGAAACGGAAGCAGGCCTATTGCAAGAATTACTGATAATATTCCGTTAAGGAACGCAATCCCGCCCTCATATAAAAACGTAGTCCATTCCTTTTTTTCAATAACTCCGACGCATGCAACGACAACTACGTTAACCGAGCCTATTATAAGCCCGGCAAGTGAAATTTTTCTTCTCTGGCTTGCATTCGCGGACAAAAATGCGGCGACAGTACCGCTGATAAACAGCATAATAATAAATGATGCATTATCGGGAAACATCAATGAAACGACAAAGGTAATCACAAGGTTAACAACAACGGCAAGCTGGATATTCAGAAAAATTGCCAAAAGCACCGGCGCAATAAACCCTATTGTAAAATATGGGGCATACTCAGGTATAACCTCTTTCGCCATCCACGACAAAAATACCGTAAGAACAATTATTGTCGCAATAAGAAGTAAATCGTTGCGATTGGAAAAATGTCTTTTTGAAAAAAACTTCATAAACAGTGCAAGAACAAACCACAGCATGAACAATAAAAGCAGCACCGACACCAGAAACAGGTAATCCGGTCCGCTCTTTTCGTCAAGTGAACCAAGCCTTCTTAAAACATCAATCTTATCGGCTGTAACAATCTCTCCCTTGCGCAGTATTATTTCGTTTCGGTATATCATAACGGGGTTTTCCGATTTATATGTCTCAATAAAGGTATTTTTCCGATTTTCAGTTGCTTCTTCGTCAATTATACTGTTTGGAACAAGAATTTCGGAAATAATTCGTTTTCCTAACTGCTGCATCTGGATCGAAGAAATACGCTGATCAATCTTCAGATGATAACTTGCAAGAATCTGAGAAAGATTTTCTTCGGTTATGTTCGTTGTCGAAATCTGCGGCATGAATTCCCGTATAAGCAGCTGCTTAAGGTCACTAATCTCCTGATTGGTTTCCTGTTTAAACAAATGCGTCAGTACTTCCTGCGGCATATTGAGAAGAATTGAAGCCGACTTTCCATAATCATTTTCTTTTATAAGCCCAGCCGGATCTTTTTCCGGGTTTTCTCTGAGCGTGGGAACAAGCTGTGATCTGATATTGTCCAGATCATCAAAAAAATCATATACGTCCCCAAGCATTTTTGTATTGGCAAGTTCCAACTCCCTTATAACCGGAGGGATCTCCTTAACCTTTTCAAGAGCAAGTTCTTCGGTTTTTTTTGTGTTCTCGATATCTCTTGGAGCGCGAATATCAAATTCGGATCTCATGCCTAAAGTGAGTTTGTATCTTTTCGAAGCCGCTCCGGTGGATATCATCGCGAAAACTGTTAGTAAAGATATGATACCAATCAAAAGACGCTGAAAAAAGTCGTTTCTAAAGACTTGTCCAAGCCTGCTCTTCTCTTTTTTCTTATCGGTTTTCACTGTAACTGTTACTCTCCTTCCCTCACGCCTTTTACCGCTTTTCCTTCCGGGGCGGCCTGACTTTATCCTGTCCTCGGGATTCATATCGCTCGTATGCCTTTATTATGCGCTGAACAAGCTCATGCCGTATTACGTCTTTTTCATTCAGGTATACGAAACTTAACCCTTCGACATTAGATAGAATCCCCTGTACCTCAACCAAACCTGACTTTTTGTCTCCCGGCAGATCAATCTGAGTAATATCACCTGTGACAATTGCTTTTGAGCCTGTACCAATTCTTGTTAAAAACATTTTCATCTGCTCCGGTGTCGTATTCTGCGCCTCGTCAAGTATAATGAATGAATCATCCAGCGTCCGCCCTCGCATGTACGCAAGCGGCGCTACTTCAATAATACCCTTTTCCAGATTGCTCAAATATGTTTCAGGACCCATTATCTGATATAGAGCATCATATAATGGCCTTAAATAAGGGTCCACTTTGTTTTGCATATCTCCCGGGAGAAAGCCAAGCCTTTCGCCTGCTTCCACCGCGGGCCTTGTAAGGATAATTCTGCTTACTGTCTTCTCTCGGAACGCTTTTACAGCCATCGCAACCGCAAGATATGTCTTTCCTGTGCCTGCCGGCCCTATTGCAAATACAACGGTATTTTTTCGTACTGCGTCAATATATTTTTTTTGCCCGTATGTTTTCGATTTTATCGGTTTGCCTCTTGCCGTCAAACAGACCAAATCAATCGGGAGATCATCCTCTTTTATGTTTTCACCGTTTATTGATATAAAATAATTTACATTCTGAGTTGTAATCGTATCGCCTTCCCTTGCAATCGCAAGCAGTTTTTCAATAACTTCAAGCGCTTGATCGACTTTTGATTCAAAACCTGATATCTTAACCTCATTTTCCCTGTTTGTTATTTTTACGTCAAGCGTATTTTCCAATATTCGAATGTTTTGATCGCAGTACCCAAACAGATTAATTGCTGTTTCGATATCCTGAAGCTCAATATTTTTTTCTACGACTGTTTCCAATCAATCTCCTCCAATTTCCTGCTTCACTGCAATATCTTCCACACATTCTAAAGTTACAATCAAATATACAGTATCCTCTTCCGTAATAAGCCGCATTTGCTTATCAACAACCTCGGCATCAGCCGAAATCATATTTCTAAGTTCCATTTCCGCGGAATTTCTTGCCGCCTCCGCTGCCTGCTCACGATCGAGCATTCTTTCCTCTTCATACAGTTCAAAAAAACGTTGTATCGTAATTCCAAGCGGCAGCCTGAACTTTTTTCCAATAACCGGAGCCTTGTCAAAAATGCTTGTTTCATATAACACAAACGGATTTTTCCCTGATGGCAGCGGTATTTTGAAATCCAAAAAATATATGCTTATTTTGCTCCAATCGTTTCCTGTCCTTTTTCTGACTATCTCCTTTGCGGGAACCTCCTTTTTAACTTCGTACCATGTGCGAGCGATTACCTCCCCTATAGCATGGACTTGCTTTACACCAAACTCCGGACGAATACTCTCGATATTTCCGGAAATAAGAATCTGCCCCTTAATTATAGTATCTCCTTCTTTAACAAGTGCCAAACCATTTTTAGCTATAACCGATATGACAATCCCGTCTCTTTCGGCTATAATATGGCACGGCTTGTCAACAGGAATAACAGCTGGGGGGTCAACTCCTTCCCTTACAGATATATTAAGCCTTGTTCCCTTTATTTCAACGCCAACCCATGACAGCTCATTGTTCTTTAACATCAATGTATCGGCAATAAGTTTCGGGTTTATCCGGCGTTTTAACGTACCTCTGTATATTCCCAGATCATTTATCTGTTCAATTAAAACACCCGTACCCACAATCGAGTTGCCTTTTATATCAATGGACCAGATAATTGAAGCCATAAGATAAACAAGTATCGCAAATACGAGTATTCCGGCAAGAAACCCTTTGCGTTTTTTATAAACTTTCAATATGTACGGCAAGCCTTTCTTACTTTGAATGCGGACTCTGCATCGCGACTTCCTTGCCGCGGTACGGGATTTTTTAAAGCCGTTTATGCTCATCTTCATGCTCACCGAACCCGGGGTTATCCGCTCCACATCCCAAAGCAGTATCTGTCTGCGTGTACAAATATTAATAAATCTTTCAACGCAGGTTCCGGTTACAATAATAATAACATACCCTTTTAAATAATGCCATAATCGAATCAGGAACATACTCTCCTCCACCTGTTATCAGGTTATTATAGAGTAACTATTGTACAATATAAGGAAACTGAACTGTATAGCTCTTGCAAATGAAGCACCTTGTTTCCGTTATTGTATAATAGTTTAGTTAGTAAAGTTTACACATTATTTCCTCAGGTCCTGCTTCGGGTGTTTAGCTTAAACATAATCAATGTTGTCAATACTGCCAAATATAATTATGTCCTCACTGGTGATCTCCCTTATTTTCATATTTTTGCCCGTAATTGTGATTATGCCGTATTTTGTATTAATTCTTACTCTTTCGCCGGTAAATTCAATAATACTGCTATAATTCTCGACAAATACCTCTTTCCCGCCAACAGTGGTAATTTTGGGGCGGTCGGAAATAACATCTTCAGGAAGTTCAAGAAGCTTTGCAACTTTTTCCCTCATTGTAACAGAATCTTTTTTTTTTCCTGCAGCCTTGCGTTTTGTTTTTTTCATTAGCTTTCACCTCTTGCATATGCTTCCAAATCAAAAACATTGCCAAACTCATAGCCCATTTTACGCGCATCGTCTATAATCCGTTCCAATGCATTGGCATTATCGGCCGATACGGCATGCAGTAAAAGAATAGCACCGTTATGAAGATTAGGCATTACCATGTTATATGCATGTTCCCATCCTTTTTGCCTGTTTGTGTACCAATCGTCATAAGCAAAACTCCAAAACATATTTATATATCCCATTTTTGAGGTTAATTCAAGAGAATGCTCACTGTATTCCCCTTTTGGCGGCCTTAGGAATACCATATGCTTTTTAAACTTTTCATAGAAAAGCAGATCAAGATCGGCCACTTCCTTTTCGACCTTTTCGTCAGTCAATGTCGGAAGGCTTAAATGCCCAACGGTATGATTCCCGACGGCATGACCCTCCTCAACCATCCTTCGTACAAGGTCTTCATGGTGGTTCAGATATGGGCCTGTAATGAAAAATACCGCTTTTACTTTTTTTCCTGACAATACATCAAGAATATCATCGGTATATCCATTTTCATATCCCTCGTCAAAAGTCAGGTAAATAATCGGTTTTTCCGTATCCGCCAGATATATCGAATTGTATTTTTTTAATAGCTCCGGCGCACCCGGATCGGCACGCGGAGTTTTGTGATTTTTTACCCTAACAATGCCCCAGCTGCGTAAACGCCTTGGATTCGGCTCCGCAGCGTTATAAGTATATGCCGCCGGGAAATAACTATCCTCAAATCCACCGGTTATTTCTTCACTGAAATCAAGATCCTGAAAACTTAATTGAAATAATGTACGCAGTTCTTCTTTTTCATTAAAACTCTTTCGCACAAGAATAGCAGTGCATAACAATAGGATTAAAATGCCGGACAGTATAACAGTTTGCTTCCGATTCATTAAACCGTACTCCAATAAAAAAAGATCCTTCTTTAACTAAACTTATGCATGCACTATTGATAAAGAATGATCTCTTATTGTTCCTATAATATATATATTTTTTTTTATATAAAAAATGCCGAGCATATTTAAGATCGTTTTTCAGGCTGGTTATGCAAGAGCTTTATTAAAAGCCCCGCATGAACGCGCAGTGCCTGAAGGGCTCTATTCAACCGGTTCGAGCAGGTCGTAGCGTAAAACGGTCCCATCGCTGCGTACAGCAGGTATAATAACATTTTCCTCCTTCTTAACTTCAACCTTTAAATTATAATATTTGAGCATATCAACAACACCGTCCATAATTTTCAGCGAGCCTTCCAGATTATCGGGATCGGCAATAGCTTTTATAACATACGGCGGTAAAAGCTTTCTGCCGTTTACCATCATATATCCGCCGGCTCTTCGGACTTCGCTTGTCGCGATAATTCTTTCATCGTTTACCGCAAGCGCCTGTACATCGGCAGCCCTGAGCTCATTCAGCACGGCAAGTATATTGTCGTCATCAACATGAGCGTTTCCTATACCTTCAATAGTAACTATAACGCCTCTGCCTTTAACGGTTTTTAACCCTGCGATTATTTCAAGTCTAAGAATTTCCTCATTCAGTTTTTCAATAGTTTCCGCATCGCTTTTGCTGTCATTCCGATAGAATTCAAGATCTTTCTGCAATTCTTCTATTCGGTGCGTAAGCTGTTCATTAGTTTCCTGTTCCCTTAATAATTCCATAATTAAATCATTAACTCTTTGCTGTTCATAAACTGCAAGCGTATTATTTACTTTTACGCTCCTGTACTGCATTGCTATTATTATTCCCAATAACAGGCATACAACCGTTAAAGACGATATTTTAAAAACTTTCATTTTTCAATAACCTCCATACCTGATATCATACTATCAACATTTTTGTAGGCTTTGAACTTTGGGATTACTATTTCATCTTCTTTTTTAATATCAACACGGATGTTATATAAACGCATAATCACAACAGCCTCGCTTTCCTCAAGAGCCTGCGAAAGCAAGTCGGGATCTCCTATCGCTTTTATTATATATGGCACGGGATAACGATTTCTGTTTATAAGTATTGTAGGACCGGCACATATCTGTTTGCTTGTTGCCATAATTCTCTCGTCATTAATCGAAATGGCTTGAGCTCCGGCTGCTTTAAGTTCATTAAGAACAGCCGAAATATCTCCGTCGTGAATAATAAGCTCATTAGGATCCATGTCCGGATCTCGCGCAGGAGCATCATTCAATGTTACTACAACTCCTCTTCCCTTTACATCTAAAAAACCGCTTATAAGTTCCAATTTGTCTTTTGTTTTTAACAGCTCGTTAACAATGGGGTTGCTGTCATTGCTCATTTGGCGTTCAGCTTCTTCTATTTCCTTTTCAATCTGCTGCAGCTGTTCATGCAGCTTAAGGCCTTCTGCCCTAATCTGCTCCAACTCATCCGTTAATTTCTGAATCGAAGACTCGCCAATAACACTTGGCTGCCTTGCAGACAAAATAGTTCTGAACTGCATCGTTATAACCATGCCTAAAATAATGAACACAACAAAAATTATGCCTTTTGATTTGTCCGACATACGCTCCCCCACCCCCCTTTCCAAACGGGCTGCTGCAAAGGCAATAAATGCTGCGGCTTAAATACAATACTATACTATTGCCTTTATTTTTATTTTATAGGCTTTTTGAACAAGATACAATACTTTCCCACAGGTAATATCAGTTAACTGGATAATAATTACGATTAAGACACTATTTTTTGAAGCAGTACCCGCGGGAATAAAATATGGAAACGAAACACCCGAAGCAGGACCCGCAACTATTGTACAATAACGGAAACAAAGATTTTTGTCAGATGAGTTCTTCTATTTTTAAACCTTTGGCAGCCATTAAATCTATGTATTCATCGCCAATTTTTATTACCGGCTTTCCGTACTGCTGAGAGTTAATGTACACAATTTCCGCTATTCTCCCGTCGTTAAGCCTTACCTTGCTCCCGATATAGTAATGAGAAATGTTGGATAAAAATGTATTGAGAATGATCGTGTCAAGATATCCAAAGCAATCATTCTGCATTAATTGAAAAACTTCAAATGGCGTATTTTTCATTTTATAAGCTCGATCCGCCGTCATTGCGTCAAACGTGTCGGCAATAGCGAGGACTTTAGCAAACAGTGGAATTTGTTCCCCTTTAAGGCCTATCGGGTATCCGGAACCGTCTTCTCTTTCATGATGATACAAGATCGCTTCCTGGACTCTCCGATCTATTCCTTCCATATATTGTACGATGTAATAACCATATTCAGAGTGCTTTTTCATTTCATCTAACTCTTCATCAGACAGTTTACCCGGTTTGTTTATTATTGCGGCAGGAATACGGCTTTTTCCTATGTCGTGCAAAAGGCCTGCCTGAACCAGCAAATGATTATCCTCCGGCCTTAACCTGAGCCACTTTCCTATAAGCATTGCGAGCATTGATACATTAATAGAATGGTAATATGTATATTCATCCACCTTTCGCATTTGCGTAATGCATTCAATTATTTTGCGTCTTTGATCCTTTTTAGCGTAAATGGAATCTGCTATTTGTACTGTTTTTTCAATGCTTACGGTTTTTCCGGCAGATAAATCATACAGAATTGTCTTAAACTGTTCAGTATCATTTTCATAAGAGTCGGAAAACACTTCTGTTTCACTGCGGGGTTTCGATTCCTCAGGCTCCTCATCCGACTCATCGTATTCATATACCCATATTTTTTCAATCCCAAAAATCTTAAGTCTGTTAATTGTTAATTTGTCAAGCACGGTATTTTCCCAAACGATAACAGCGCCATAATCGCTATATATTGTTTCGGCCATTACCATACGGGGTTTACAGGCATCTATGTCCATTTTTATTTTTTTTCTCAAGTTCCGTCCCTCCGTTATCCCGGGCGTCATGCGGCAAACACCCTTAGAATTGGCTCCTTATCGGTGCCCGCCACCTGATAGAGGTGGGGAAATTTTTAGCCTCATAATATTTATCGGTTAAAATCATATAACTCAAACAGTCTAAAATTTTCTACAATTTGAATTACCTCTTCAATTGAATCTGCATTGAAATCATCAAGAATCTTCTGAATTTTTGGACGAACATGCAGCTCGCTTTCTCTAATTGATTCTTTTAAGCTGCTTTCATGCTTTAGTTTTTTAAGAAGTTCAAATTCCTCTTTGTTAAGATGCGACACTGCATTTAGGGTATACATTAAACTAAGCCTGTTATTTTCGAGTTTTTTTGTCTTTTTCCTGCGTTTGCCGTTCATACTCCATTTATTCCTCTCTTTTTTGCCGCTTTTTTTGCGTTGAATACTTTATTACAGCAAACAGGCTTAGCTTTCAAAATAAATGAAATCTCAGCCAGTAATAATATTATAAATTTGAAAAACTATGAATACAATATAATTTATAGAGAGAAATTCAATGATTCATGGTGAAAATTGCACAAAAAAGCTCTGTTTTTGATATGCTTTATGGACGTATTCCCCTATTTATCCATTCAATAAACATTGCTTCATCTATTATTTTTATTCCAAGTTCCTTTGCCTTTTTGTTTTTCGTGGAATTGGACAAAATATCGTTATTTATCAAGTAATCGGTATTTGATGTAACCGAACCGGTAACCTTTCCGCCTTTTTCTTCTATTATTTTTTTCAGTTCGGCCCTGTTTTTATAATTAAAAACCTGCCCGGTTATAACAAATGTGATGCCTTCAAAAGTCTGTTCGCCATTTGAAACCTCAGCCTTTTCCAATTCCAATTCTCTTAGCAGATCGTTTATTATTCTCCTGTTTTTTTCGCTTGAAAAGAATTTAACATATTCACCAGCCATAATTTCGCCAATTCCCGGTATTAAAATCAGTTGTTCAAAGTCAGCGTTTTCAATACGTTTCCAATCATATGAAAAATGCCCGCATATCAATCTTGCATTCGAAAGGCCCACATTTGGAATTCCAAGGCCGTATAAAAGCCTGACGGTATTTGTCTTTCTTGATTTGTTTATTGAATCAACAAGATTACGGAAAGATTTTTCCCCAAACCCTTCCATATCAATAATTTCATCCTTGAATTTTTCAATACGGTATATATCCGCATACTCCTTAATAAATCCCTTTGATATGAATTTTTCTATTGTAGCCTCCGACAACCCGTCTATTCCCATTGCGTCCCGGGAAACAAAATGAGTGAACGACTTTATTTGTTTTGCTATACAATCTCTGTTTATACAATACAAAAATTTGATTCCATTTTCCTGCCGGATGCTTGTGCCTTCACCGCAAGCAGGGCATTCGGAAGGTATTTCGGCCGTACCGCTTTTTGTAAAATTCTCCGAAACCTGAGGTATTATCATATTTGCCTTATAAACGCCTATTATGTCTCCAATACCCAATTCAAGGCTTTCCATCATGCTTATGTTGTGCAGGCTCGCCCTTTTAACAGTTGTCCCTTCAAGTTCAACAGGTTCAAACACAGCAATAGGGTTAATAAGACCCGTTCTTGATGCACTCCATTCTATTTCCAAAAGCCTGGTTTCTTTTATTTCATCCTTCCATTTGAATGCGATTGAATCCCTTGGAAACTTTGCGGTAGTTCCAAGCGATTCACCGTATGAAATATCATCATAAATAAGTACCAGTCCGTCCGCCGGAAAATCATTATCAAGTATTTTTTTCCCAAACCATTCAATGGTATGTTCAATATTCTCAGAATTCACTTCCCTGTGCTCGACAACGTCAAAGCCCTGATTTTTAAGCCATTTCAACTGGTTTAACCTGGAATTTCCGAAATCCGCGTTTTCTGCCGAAACCACTGAAAATGCAAAAAAATAGACATTCCTGCCTGCTGTAATTTCATTATTCAGCTGACGCACAGAACCGCTGCATAAGTTTCTTGGGTTTTTATATTTCAGCTGTTCAACGGCAATCTCACTGTTTATTTTTTCAAAATCGGAATAACTGATAACCGCTTCTCCTCTTAATACAAGATTTCCTCTAAAGGGTATATTGAGCGGAATGTTTTTGAAAACCCTGACATTATTTGTTACAACTTCCCCCACTTCGCCGTTTCCGCGGGTAACAGCTTTATCCAGACCGCCGTTTTCATATGTAAGTACTATTGTAAGCCCGTCAAGTTTCCACGACAAAACGCCTGTTTGATCGCCAAGCCATTGCTTCAGAGCATAAACATCCTTTGTTTTGTCAAGCGACAGTATCGGTTTTTGATGGTATTCCTTTGGAAGGTTTGAAATAAGTTCATATCCGACATTAACAGTAGGACTGTTAGACAGCGTTATACCGGTTTCCTTTTCCAATTCGGAAAGTTCGTCATATAATAAGTCGTATTCCTTATTCGACATAATTTCCGTGTTCTGCTGGTAATACGCTTTAGATGCCTCATTTAATATTTTTACAAGCTCTTTCATCCGATCAAGCTTACTATTCATATAATTCCACTCCAAAGAACAAACCGGTTTTTTTATCCGTAAATAAATCACTGGAAGGAGGTTTTCAAGCTATATTATTATTCTATGTCGACAAGGATTTTATAAATCCCATTTTCTTTATATGCACCGATAGATTCAAGGACACGTATTGTTCCATTAAGTATTCCGTCGGCCATAGTCTCTCTGAACTCGTCTGATTCCAGCCGCTTATGGTCTTCCTCGTTTGTAATATAGGCTGTTTCAACAAGCACCGCAGGCATTTCGGACAGCCTTAAAACACCCAAATCGTCCTTTACGACCCCATTGTATTTCGTATCGGTTACCTTGTCTATT
Source organism: Clostridiaceae bacterium (assembly GCA_012730095.1). Taxonomy (GTDB): domain Bacteria; phylum Bacillota; class Clostridia; order DSM-8532; family DSM-8532; genus DTU069. Next base: position 23,730 of record JAAYBO010000140.1, on the reverse strand, counting down.
TCTTCCCCCATCATCTGGGCAAACTGTTTACTCGTATATTCATCGTGGGTTTTCCCATAATGGTAAATCTCGGTTCCGTTATATACTTGCCAATTCTTGCCATCAAACGCGTTTACATGGATGCTTACAAAAAAGGTTGCGTTAACTTCATTCGCGATTCTCGGTCTCGCCCATACATCTTCCTTCCAGTAACTATGGAGCGCCTTGTCCTCTTCCCGGGTCATAACAACTTTAATCCCCGCGTCTTCAAGCTTTTTCCTAAGTCTTAAACTAATGTCAAGTACAATATCCTTTTCATAGAAGCCGTCAACATACGGTGAAACAGTGCCGGGGTCATAGCCTCCATGTCCCGGGTCGACTACGACAACCACATCCATTATCTCCTTGCCGGGCGGAGGCGGTGTAGGTGTTGGGGAAGGTGTCGGGGTTGGCGTCGGGGTAGCTGTCGGCTGCGGTGTGGGTGACGGTGACGGGGACGGAGTTGGAGCTATAGCAGACATTAAAGCCCTGACAGGATGAAAATCTCCCCCAAGAACAGTGTATAAAGCAATTGAACATAAAACTAAGAGTATAATAAATGTCGCCAATCTAACTGGAAAAGATAATCTGTACCATCTTCGTTGATGTCGCGAATTGTTGAAATTACGTTTCTCTATATTTACAATCTTGATATCTTTCATTAAGTTCCCTCAAATCAGACAGAATTATTATGCCAGTTAATAAGTTTTAACTATGAAAGAAATATTTAATAAATTCATTGCTAAAATTATTAATTAAGAAATATAATACAATAAATTCGGTTCCACTTCAACAGTAAGTGTAATTTTACGGTTAACAGACACAGGCTCAGCCTAACCGCATACATATACATAATCGCGAAAAACCTTACTGCAAATATCTGTCTATATCGTTAATGTCAATATTCTTATGAAGTGCCATGTTGATCCCGTTTGCAACAACTTTCGCAACCCGTTCAATCACCTCGTCCATTTCTTTTGGTGTAACAACAAGATTGCCTCCGTAATGTTCCAACACTTCTCTGATTAGAGCGTACTTGTCATTTTGATCCATCTGTTTTAACATTTTATAAAAATCCGTACCCTCTTGCGAATATGACATAAGATTATCAACGACAAGCTCTATTGTATCGTTAGCCATTGTTGCCGCATCTACTACAGTCGGGATGCCAATTGCAATCACAGGAACCCCCATTGTATTTGCAGAAAGCTCCGCACGTTTGTTCCCAACGCCCGAACCGGGAGAAATCCCTGTATCAGCTATCTGTATTGTAGTATTAATACGGTTCATTTTCCTCGACGCTAAAGCGTCTATTGCTAAAACAAGAGCGGGGCGTACTCTTTCAATTACTCCTTTTACAATATCACTTGTTTCTATCCCGGTCAAGCCGAGAACACCGGGTGCTATTGCACAAACCGGCCTTACCCCGTCATCTACCTGTTCAGGTAAATATTCATGCAAATGACGCGTCACCATTAGATATTTTGAAACCTTGGGACCAAGCGCATCGGGAGTTATATTCCAGTTTCCCAGACCAACGACAAGTACAGTGTCGTTTTCTTTAATATTGATAAGACGCTCAAGTTCAAATGCTACAGCCCTGCAGGTGTTTTCATACAAATCGCGGTCGTTCTCCTTTAGCTTTGGAACGTCCAACGTAATATAGTTTCCAATTGGCTTTCCTATGCTTTTTTCACCTTCAGATGAAGTAATTTTAACTCTTGTTACATGGATGTTTTCATTTCCGTCTTCTTCAACTTCAACTCCTTCGCCATAAGGATGCGGCACAGGTTTCCCGGAGCGTTTTAAATCGGCCTGGTTCTTCTCATGCACTTCCAAAGCAAGGTCTGTACGCACAGGTGCAAAATTTTCCATTGTTTTCGCCTCCGTAATATAGTAATACAATTAGTATGCTTAGTGTGGAGCGGATTTATATATTTTTTAACGTAACAACGTCTAAATAATATTTCTTTCAGTATTATCTGCAATGCTGGATAAAATATTATTTTTTGCTGCCGCGCTCCGGTGGGTACGCGGCTCTAATTCGGGTGTTTTCGTAAAAAATCCTTGCCAAACAAAATCGATCATGCTATTATTATCTTTGTTGACTAACTTTGAGGAGGTGAAAAAGTGCCGAATATCAAGTCTTCAATAAAAAGAGTACGTAAAGCAGAAGCTAAAACATCGCAGAATAAGGCCCGCCGTTCCGAGCTAAAAACCACTATACGCAATTATAATGAAGGCCTAATTTCCAATTCGGAAAACAAAGAGGAATTGTTGAAAATAGCCATTAAAAAGCTTGATAAAGCCGCTTCAAAGAAGCTTATTCATAAAAACAAAGCCTCCAGAAAGAAGTCACAGCTTATGAAAGCTTATAATACCGCACAGGTTTCCGAATAGTAAAAAGGTACGCGCCTAATGCGTGCCTTTTTTATAAAATAGTGCCAAGACAAAAACGTACTTGCTTCAGTACGTTTTTTATTATTTGGTTAGGTTACAGAGCTTTTACCTTGTTAAAAAATCTTTAATGGCTTTAAGAATATCAGAGTTGTTCCAGATAACAATACTTTTTTCCGGGAAAAAATATATATAAGCAAATAAAACAATGATTAACAAAATAATAACGGCAATAATTGCCAGGGCAGGCCTTCTTTTCTTTTTTACAGGCGCGTATCCCTGTAAAATATCGGAATACTTGTTAAATATATTGAAATTATCCTTATGCCCATATTTTTTAACAAGCGCCGCGCTTATTTCGTTAAATTCTGACACAAGGCCGGAAACACCGTCGAAAGCTTTTTTTTCGCATTTTTCAATAAACTGTTTTACGCGTTTGTCCCGTTTACATACGGAAGGTAAGCATTCAGAAAAGAATCTTCCGAAATGCGGCATCAACTCCTGGATATCATACGGATATTCCCATCTGAACCTAACAAAGTAAATAAAACGCATTTGATCTTTATCGCATATGATAGACGAGGGTTTGATCATACAGCTCAGCATCGCAACCGGAAAATGCTCTAATTGATTTACAATAAAAATAACCGATTTTTTGACTAATTCCAGCCGTTCCGCTATGGTCTTCGATGTATTCATGCATTCATCAAGCGCTGTTCCGTTAGTGTGGGTGAATACCAAAACCAATGCCTGTCCGCACTCGAAATTTTCAATATAATCAGGCGTTGATATCCACGGCAGCATTTTTTTAACTCTAACAGCAACAACGTGATCCTCATATACATTCAAAAAATAACGATGCGAAGTATCACCGCGTTCCTCGGGCTTAAATGCTATTCCGGCTTTATACCCGGGTTCATCGGCCATCAAATGCAATATACAATACTGGCCATACACACTAATCCCTTCCGGCATCCTATCACTCCTCTTATGAAAATATCGGCATGATTAAGGTAATGTTAAACATGCCGTGATGAATGCCGGGAATCCAAACCCTGCCGGTAAATTCCGGGTCAGTGCCAATATTTTATTATTTCATATTTCTTATATATATTGCGTCCATTTCAACATTGGCGTGCCGCATAACAATGTCAGAGAGCTGAGCGGTCTGATCCTGCGAAAGATTATCAGCTTTTACTATAAGGTCGACACTTCCATTCGTTCCTAAAATTGCAACTACATCGTCAAAGCCCCTTTGCCTTATCAGTGATTCAATCGTAGCTTCGATTTCAGAGCGCTTGATTAGAGCAAGGTATTCTTCATGCGCTTTTGCAACACTGTCTTCCGGAGCATTTTTAAGTGTTGTAATCTCCTGAAGTTCCTCTTTCTGACGGCTGCGGATCGTTTCCCTGTCAAGCCTTGCCTGCACGAAAAAATTATCGGCTTCACCCACAACGGGTACATTACCACTATCTGCGGCTATATCATTATCAGTCCCTGCCGTGGAGCCATTAACATTATCCACATATACCGCTTCCCCCAGGCGCTCATCATCGTCTTTCCGTGCAGAAAAACCGCTTTTCCCGTAAGTATATTGAAGAACTCCCGCAGTAATAATAACAAGAACCAGAGCAATAACCAGTATCTGTTTTTTATTAATCATACTTATCACCTCTTAAATCTGTTTTTATTTCCTTTTCAATACATTAATCTTATGCGCAGGCAGACCGGTTAAAGCTGCAACGGCGTCCTTAATATTTTGCCTTATGATACTGCTGCCCGCACCGTCTGCGACTACGACGACACCTTTGATTTCGGGTTCATAGCTTTTTATAATTACCGGTACACGCCCTCCTGCGTTTGCTTCCATAAAAACCATCTCTTGTTCCCGTCTGTATTCGTCGGTCCTTCCTGTACGATCCGTGTTATCCTTTTCTTCCGTTACACTGTTCTCCTCAATTTGATTGTATGCGTGCACCACCTCTCCATCCGTTATTCCGGTTACCATTACTTTAACGGTACCAGCACCTTCTATTTCTGATAGAATCGACTCAAGCCTCTGTTCAAGTTTCTTTATTTTGTCGTCCGGCTCATTGGTTATTAGAGCAATTTCACCCTTCGGTTCCTGCGTATTCTTTTTATTTTTACCATCACTGGTAAATGAACTTGCTACTATGATAATTATTATTCCAACAATCAGTATTATGACTAAATTCTCAATTCTCCGCTTACCTTTTTTTTCTTTTGCGTAATCCGTTAATTTATTAAACCAGCTAAACACTTTAACCACCTTCAATTCTCCGATATGTTAATCAATATATCTTTTTCATCCAAAAGAAAAACCCTTTGGATCTCCTTTGCAATCTCCGACGCAATTTCATTATTTCCGCCCGGGAATAATTTTTCTTCCTTCTTACCGGCTTTTGCAAATATCAGATTGATATAGATTTTACGAATTTGCCCGTACTTCTCCGAATCAATATTCTCATTTAACACCATGTCCACCTCCGCTTTTTCTATTTCTTTATACGTGTTAATACGGTTATGTATATCCGAAAGAAGTATTTCACGGTACAGTTCAAGAGTTTGTCTTGCCTGATCACGTTGATTCGCATTAGTAATTCCGGCCGCCTGACTATTAAAAAGAAAGCTTTCATCCCGCAGATTTTCAAGAAGGCCGTTCCCTCCATTTCCGATTAGTTCCACTACCGGGTTTATAATAATGAACATAATAATAAAACCGGTAAGAAGACGGGTAAATTTTCGGATTCTGCTTTCAGGAATCAGCAGGTCAAGAATTACCATTAAAACAGCCGCGGAAGCAATATTCAAAACCCAGCTTTTTATTTCCTCCATAATTTCCTCCGTTACTGCATCATTCCGCTGATTCCACCTGCCCTCAAGAAAGTCCCTACCGATAGCAGAAACATAAACAAAGCTGCCCCGACAATTCCAACAATTGTTTTTATGCAGTCGGAGATATCCGAAAGGCAGTCGTATAAACGTTCCTCGGCAAACGGCTCGACAATCGCGGCAGCAAATTGATAGAGCAGTGCTATCGCAAGAATTTTTAATATCGGAATAAGGCATACAGCGAGCGTAATAATCATTGTTGCTATTCCTGCGGCATTTTTAATTACCATTGCGCAGCTTAAAATTGTATCAGCGGCATCAGACATGTATTTACCTGCTACAGGAATCATTGTGCTGATTGCTGTTTTTGCTGTTTTTGACACAGCTCCGTCGACCGCTCCGCCGACAGCTCCCTGGATCGCGGCTGCCGAACCGTAAATTGTCAGTATTCCCGCCATTCCCCACACTACAATCTGTTTTATAAGATCAGCCATACCGGTGACCTTTATTCTGTCTGACAAGCCGCTAACAATATAAAGTATTCCCGACAGCAAGCATAAAGGTAAAAATACATCGCGGAATATTTTAACAGTACCCTGTATCGCAATAAGCAGTACAGGCTGCAGTGCACTGCCTGATACAATATTACCGCTTGAGATTAAAAGCGTCATAAGCGCCGGTATCGCAAAACCCGTAATTTTGTCAATCGTGTCCAGCACTTCCCGGGCGTACCGCAGCACTGTTTGAAACCCTAAAGCAAGCATTGTTACAATCGCCCCGTAACAGGAGAAATAAGCCAGTTCCCCAACAGCGCTTTCCTTAAAAGAACTCTGAAGGTTTTTAACCATTGCCGTCAGGAATATTATCATAATAAGTTTTAGAAGGAGTCCAAAGTTTTGTTTGATCTCGCCTATTATTGTGTCGACGACTGCTTTCGGAAGCGATTTGATATTTTCACCGGCATTGCCCCCTACAAGTTCTTCCATCAGTTTTCCGGGTGAATACTGCGGAAACAGTTCTTTTGCTTCGTCGGTAATACTTTCTTCCAAATTCTTTTTTAGGCTTTTTATTTCACTGCCTTCCAACTGCGGTTTAATAATACTATCCATCATCGATCCGTTATCGTCGGCATTGCAAACGACCGGAAATGCAAACACAACCAGGATTAGAAAAACAATACAGATTTTTTTACGTAACACCATTAAGAGAATATTAAAACAATATGCCGGCAAGGCAGTTATACTCATATTGATTATCCCCCAAACATTGCCGCTTCCGGAGTACCTGTTAGGATTTGCACCCGGCGGGCTTGTTACAGCATATTCACAATTACGCTCATCACCGATGTTATTATGGGTATTGCCGTTATCATTATCATTACTTTCCCCGCAAGCTCGACCTTTGCCGCGATCGATCCCTGAGAAGCATCCCGGCAGCTCTCAGCGGCAAACTCGGTAATATATGCCATTCCAATAATTTTAAACAGTGATGTAATATACGCCCCACTCATATCCGCCCGGTTAAAATAAAGCGATATCAAATCAAGGATCGTCTTTATTCTGCCTGCAAGCGTAACCATCACAACAGCACCGAATACCAACGAAATCTGAAGGCCTATTTCCGGCTTCTGATTCTTTATTAAAACAATAAGGACAGCAGAGATTATCCCCATTACACCGATACGAATCAAATCCATTTTTTATTTCTCCATGCAATAATATAGGCATTTAGGCGAATCGGCCTTATTTGCCGGCCGTATTCAGAAATTAAAAAGTTTTTTTACCGTATCAAAAAGATTCGCAATTTCCCTGACGACCATTAAAAGAACCACGACGAGTCCAGCCAGTGTAGTCATCATTGCCTGTTCATCCCTTCCCGACTTCGATAGAAGAGAGTTAAGCACAGCAACTAAAATCCCAATCGCCGCTATTCTGAAAATCAAGTCAATATTCATATCAATCCCCTCAAATCAATACAAGAACCACGGCAAGACCTCCAAGGGCACCAAGGTTTTTGTAAAGCTTGTCCTTTTTTACTCTGTCTTCTTCCGCCGCCTTCTCCCTAACGGCAAATTTTTCCCTCATTAAAAAAAGAAAGGAGCTTTGACTTTCTCTGTCTGTTTTCCCCAAAACTTCTCCGATGCAAAAGAGCAGATCCCATTCATCCCGTTGTATAGGCCATTGGGAGCGGAACTCTTCCAGGCTTTTATGCCAAGCCGCTTCGATGCTTATTTCCATCTTCTTATGAAGCTCATATACCCTTCGGGCAAACCTGGAAGTCCTGTTTGTTTTTCCTTGCGACAGAAACATTAATGCCTGTCCAAGAGGACGGTTCATATAATGGATTTCATTTTCGAGCTCCATCAGAAACTGCTGTATTTCCCGTATGCATTCCACCCGCTCGGTAAGCTGGCGGGAGAATGCGTATCCCACCATTGTTGAACTTGCCACAATAAGAATGCTTCCTGCCGCTTTGATACTCCACATCAAGTACATTTTCATCACCGTCCAATACCTTTACGCAATATTGCAGTTTTGAATCGATTGATATGATTATGAACCTTTCAAACGCTTTATCTTCAAACAGCTCATAAAAACCCCTGCGCATTTTAACCGCCATCAAATCATAACCGTGAACGGTGCCGATAATACGTATACCGGCATTTATCACCTGCATCACCGCCGAAACATCTTCCGGATTACCCATTTCATCCAATGCGATAACGCGCGGACTCATGCTTCGAAGCAGAATTTCCATGCCGTTTTTTTTATGAATACCGTTTATGACATCTGTACGGCTTCCAAGGTCATTCTGCGGAAAACCTTTGTAACATGCGGCAATTTCGCCTCGTTCATCAACAACACCTGTTTTAACTCCGGAAAAAGAGCCGAAACCATTACTCAGGCAGCGTATTATATCTCTTAGCAGAGTCGTTTTCCCCAATCCCGGTGGTGAAACTATCAGGGTGTTATGTATATCTCTATTCCCGTTTGTCAGGTAATTGACCATTCTTTCCCCGCAGCCGATAACCTCCCGGGCAAAACGGATATTTACCGATGAAATATCACGCATGTTAAAAACCGCTCCGTTTTTAAATACCGGCGTGCCCACAATTCCGATGCGGTGACCTCCCCTGATTGTGATAAAACCTTTGCTGATATCCTCCTGATACGCATACCAGGAATTTTCGCAAAACTTATATACGGTATCTGCCAATTCCTCTGTTGAAATGAACATGTTTGAAGGCTTGTCAAGAACCCACCCGTTTTCATGCAAAAAGCCATCCGTGCCGTGATAATGCAGCATTGCCGGTTTCCCTGAACGAAGCCTTATTTCTTCAAGCTCAATGAGAATATTGGTATCGGTTTTAATAAGACTTTGTTTTATCCTGTTAGGGAGAAACTGAAGTACTTCGTTGACGAAACGGTTTTTAAGCGATATTTTATCCTGCATCGCGTACCTCCTGTGTTTTCTCAGCGGTAGAATTTCTCACATAAAGGTTGTCCTGGTTTGATTAATTTCTATGCATTCACTCTGGGAAATATGACAGGTGCTTAAATCTTAAATATCAAAATAAAGGGCTTGCCGGATAACTGTAAAATACTTTGCGTTTTACAGTTATCCGGCAAGCCCTGATAAAAAGCCCGGCATCCAATTATTGCCGAGCTTTGAGCATTAACAATATTTTTTTATTTTACGCTAAACTCTTTCCATATACTCCCCGGTTCTCGTGTCAATTCTAACCATATCACCCTGATTAACAAACAGCGGAACCTTTATTTGAGCTCCCGTTTCAACAACAGCCGGCTTTGTTGCGCCTGTTGCTGTATCACCCTTGAAACCGGGTTCGGTTTCCGTTATCTCCAGTTCAACAAATGTCGGCGGCTCAATTCCAATAACCTGATCCTTGAAAAGCAATATTTTGCAGATCATGTTTTCTTTTACGAACTTCAATGCGTCTCCAATAGTGTCCGCATTCAAAGGTATCTGCTCATAGGTCTGCTCATCCATGAAATAATACAAATCGCCGTCATTATACAGATACTGCATATCCCTTTTCATCACCTGAGCCCGAGGAAATTTTTCCGTAGGGCTAAACGATTTTTCGACTGTGGCTCCGGTTATTACGTTTTTTATTTTTGTTCTTACAAACGCGGCGCCTTTTCCAGGCTTAACATGCTGAAACTCAATAATTTGGTAAACTTGCCCGTCCATCTCAAAAGTCGCGCCATTTTTAAAATCCCCGGCACTAATCATATTATAACCTTCCTCTCATTTTTGGATTCGAATACTCTAATATATTAAATGAAAAAAGGCCTGTTTTCAAGGATAATATTGGTTTTCACCGCTGCAAACCTATTTTGTCCTTATTGTTACTATTCAAACACAGGTAATAAAAAGCGATATTGTACAATAGGCAGAACCTGCGGAATTAAAATTACTTTGAATTTTTATCAAGGTATACATTTATCGCCTTTAACCCTTTAAATGCCAAAACAATTACCGATGCATAAAAAACAACTTCCAGTACTGCTTTAATAAAACCATAAACAATATTCAAAGAAGCAAAAGCTCCCACAACACTACCCATAATACATCTCCTTTCTTTTTAAAGCACTATATCGTTTCTCATCATTATTCCTGTACGTCCAGTTGAGACAAATTGTCATCTGCAAATCCCGGCCAGTATGTTTAAAGCCGCCAAATAACTTTTGAAGCCAAAACCGCTAATCTGACCAATGCACACTGGCGCGATAACCGATTTTGTCCTGAACTCCTCCCTGCTATGAATGTTAGACATATGCACCTCAATTGCTTTTATTCCCGTTCCCTTTATTGCGTCCCTTATCGCATAACTGTAATGCGTGAAAGCTCCCGGATTAATTATTATCGCGTCTGTTCCATCATTCATCGCGTTATGAATAGCATCTACAATTTCCCCTTCATGGTTCGATTGGAAAAACCGAACATTTACTCCAAGCTTGCATGCTTCTTCATTGATTGCGTTTTCCAAATCTTCGACGGTTTCTTTTCCGTATACTTCGGGTTCCCTCTTTCCAAGCAGATTCATGTTTACACCGTTCAGTACCAGAATTTTCATGCCAATCCCTCCCGAACAAAAACTTTACCGGTTAAATCAATCGTCTTTTTCCGCCTTCTGTTTAATATAACTGTCTATTGCAGCCGCAGCTTTTTTACCCGCTCCCATCGCTAAAATAACGGTTGCGGCTCCGGTTACAACATCTCCGCCGGCAAATACCCATGGTATGCTCGTCACACCCGTTTCCTCGTCCGTAATAATTCCACCCCATTTATGGGTTTCAAGCCCTGGTGTCGTTGATTTAATCAGCGGGTTCGGGCTTTGGCCAATCGCAATTATAACGGTGCCGACATCAATTACATGTTCCGATCCTTTCTTTGGGACAGGCCTTCTTCTTCCCGATTCGTCAGGTTCGCCGAGCTCCATCTCAACACATTCCATTCCTTTTACCCAGCCGTCATCAGTTCCTAAAATACGTGTCGGGTTTGTAAGAAGCTTGAAAATGATACCTTCTTCTTTAGCATGGTGAACTTCCTCAACCCTCGCGGGCATTTCCTTTTCAGATCTTCTGTAAACAATATACACCTTTTCAGCACCAAGCCGTTTTGCACTTCTTGCAGCATCCATAGCAACATTCCCGCCGCCTACTACCGCAACGTTTTCGGCCACTTTCACAGGTGTATCCACTTCAGGGTACATATAGGCTTTCATTAAATTTATACGTGTAAGGAACTCATTTGCCGAATAAACTCCATTAAGGTTTTCCCCCGGAATTCCCATAAAACTTGGAAGTCCGGCTCCGCTGCCTATAAATACCGCTTCATAACCCTCATCACGCAGTTCCTCGACAGTAATTGACTTGCCTATAACCATGTTTGTCATTATTTTCACGCCGAGATTTCTTACATTGTCTATTTCAGCCTGCACCAATTTTTTCGGAAGCCTGAATTCCGGTATTCCATATGTTAAAACTCCACCCGGAGTATGGAAAGCCTCAAAAATAGTTACATCGTAACCCATTTTTGCAAGATCCCCGGCACATGTTAATCCCGCAGGTCCTGAACCGACAACAGCCACTTTTATTCCGTTCTTCTTTATTTTATGAACTTTAGGTTTTCTATTAACCATAAACCAGTCCGCGGCAAATCTTTCAAGGCGGCCTATCGCAACAGGCTCTCCTTTTTTACCCCTTACGCAATACATTTCGCATTGGGATTCCTGCGGACATACCCTGCCGCAAATTGCCGGCAGGCTATTCGTTTCGGTAATTTTTAAATAAGCCTCTTCAAATTTTCCCTCAGCAATAAGGCTTATAAATTCAGGTATCTGTATATTAACCGGACATCCTTTCATGCACGGCTTCGTTTTGCACTCAAGACACCTTTTTGCTTCTTCAATCGCCATTTCCTCAGTATAGCCCGTTGCGACTTCTTTAAAATTTTTATTCCTTTCATTCGGATTCTGTTCAGGCATTTTAACCTTTGTTAGTGACATATTAGGCATTATACAGTTCCCTCCAGTTTACATTCGTGTTCTTTTAGGCTTTGTTTTTCTTCATCTTTATACATTGCCTGTCTTCTTATCGCTTCGTCAAAATCCACCTGATGTCCGTCGAAATCCGGGCCGTCCACGCAGGCAAACATTGTCTTTCCGCCTACTGTTACACGACAGCCGCCGCACATACCCGTACCGTCGATCATAACCGGATTCATGCTTACTATCGTCTTAATTCCATATTCTTTTGTCAGGTTCGATACAACCTTCATCATAACAAGCGGCCCAATGGCCACAACAAGATCATATTTATTCCCTTCTTCAATCAGATTCTTTAGAACATCGGAAACAAACCCGCCTATTCCATAAGATCCGTCGTCGGTAGTAACAAACAGCCTGTCGCTTACTTCACGCATTTCTTCTTCAAGTATTATAAGGCCTTTATTCCTGAAGCCTATAATGGTATCTACCGAAACGCCAAGTGAATTAAGTTTCTTTGCCTGCGGGTACGCTATAGCCGTTCCGAGGCCGCCGCCTATAACAGCAGCTTTTTTTACTTCGCCAAAATGTGACGCCTTGCCCAAAGGCCCTGCGAAATCAAGAATATATTCTCCTTCCTCAAGGGCTCCAAGAAGCTTTGTAGTCTTTCCTACCTCCTGAAAAATAATAGTAATGGTGCCTTTTTCACGATCATAATCGGCAATCGTCAAAGGTATTCGTTCTCCGGTTTCATTGACCCTCAGCATGACAAACTGGCCTGGCTCCGCTTTTCTCGCGACAAAAGGAGCGTCAACAACCATAAGTTTGACATCACTGTTCAACTCCTTCTTTTTTACTATTTTATACATTTAATATTCCTGCCTCCTAACAATTGTGGATTTATTACGTTAAACATTCAAACTCACCGCAGTACTTTTGTTTTTTGAACTTATCCCCGCTTATACAAGAGTATCTGAATGTTGATACACATAAATAACCTGATTTGAATTATACTCCAAAAGTATACATTATTGCAATTAATACAGGTTTCAGACACATAATAATTTAAAAACCCATCGTAAAATAAAACGTCTTAACATTAAAGAATTTACAATGTTCTTATTAGTCTTTAAGCTTAATATCGCCCCGTGCCTTTAAGTCGGAAAGAATTTGCTTATACATTTTTTCATCAATTCTGTATTTGAGCCTGTATATTAAATACCCGGCAAGTATGCACAGCAAAGGGATAGCAAGCATCGAAAGCTTTAAAATCAACAGGCCCTGCTCGGTTACATCCGCTTTTGACGCGGCACTGCTGATGCCGGATATTATTACTGTCGCACCTACTATACCGCTGGCTATCGCCCCGCCCATCTTATTGATAAAAGGCTGAAGCGAAAGCGTTATGCTGTCATTGCGTTTTCCCAGCTTCCACTGGCCGTATTCAATAGTATCCGCGAGGAACATCAGCATCAACAACTGGATGAAGGCTTCTCCAAGGAATATTAAAACACCGGCTGTGCCAATATATTTCATATCCATTGGAGAAAAGAAAAACAGCACATAGCCTACTACAACAAAGATGGTAGCTCCGGCATAAAGCTTTTTTCTGTCAAAGCGCTTGCTGAATAACGGGAATACTGCAAGCGCCGCGATCTGCGACACACCGAGAACAAGCGCAAATATCGAATACATGCTCTCATCGCCGTAGGCGTATTTGAAATAGTACAGTCCAAAGCTTGTTGTGGTGGTATACCCTATCATGAATAATGCAATCGCTATTGTTGTATATAAAAGCTGATCATTATGAAAAATCACCTTAAACATACCTTTAAGAGTTGTTGCGGATTCTGCCTTAAAAACACCTTTCAGTTCTTTAACTCCAAAAAGAGTAATCGATTGGCCAAGCAGCATGATTAATACAATAATAATTGAAAAAACAAAATACGCTTTAGTCATGCTCCCAAAAGATTTCCCCAAAGCCTCCGTTACAGGAACAATGCCCACAACAACCGCAAAAAGGCCTATGTCGGCGCAAATCCTCGCAAACGCCCCTATTTTTTCCCGTTCTTTCTGATCCATGCTTAACGACGGAAGCATCGACCAATATCCGATATCATTTGCGGTAAAGCTTATGTCCCAACAGAGATAAACAATTGTAAATACGACAAGATAGGAGGCTCCTCTAAGGCCAAAATCCGTATACATAAGAACAGTGAATATACCGGTCAATATTGCCCCGGCAGCAATCCAGGGCTTGAATTTTCCGAATCTGCTGTTCGTATTATCAATAAAAATACCCATTATCGGATCGTTTACGGCATCAAATATCCGCGCCGCTAACAGGATACTGGTCAGCCACCACAATGTTGAATCAGGCAGATCCAATATGTCTGTTAAATAAAACATCAGGTACATGCTAACGAGGGCGTACAGCATATCCCTTCCTATCGTTCCAAGTCCGAAAGTAAAACGGTTGCGGTTTGTTCCGGATTTCATATTGAAACCTCCTTGAAAAATAAATTAAATGACAATATGAACACTATGAAGCACGGCTTTTTTCAATAACATATAAATTGGATCCGAAATCGCCCAAAAGGCGGGTTTTATTATTATAATGGCTCCCCATAAATTGGTTGCTCAGTTTGATTCCCGCCATTAGCATGTCCCCGAAGCCTTCATATTCCTCAACACAGTCTGAAAGAGCGTAATACTTATTGGCCGTTCTAAGAAGAAACCCGTCCGGATTCAATGTAAACGGCATAATATGTTTTACGAGCCCGCCGAACGTTTTAAGAAAAAGACTTTGCGGATAAGTTTTTACCGTATATCTCGAATTAGGGTCAAGACCTGAAAGCGGCAGAAAATCGTAACTTTCACTCGGAGACACAAGAGTCTGAAAAAAGCCCGCTATTGCCTCTTTTCCATCCTCGGCCAAACATTCAAAATGGACCTTGTTATCTTTTTGCGGCAAAAACCTGTAAAAACGTCCGTATTGAAAAGTTCTGCGGTACCTTTTATAGAACTCGATCTGTCTTTTGATTTCCTTTATTTCAACGGATGACAGGTACTTTAAATCCATTTCATAACCAAGACAGCCAAAGCACGCTGCATTAAACCTTGTGGATAAAGGAGAGTTTCTTAGGGTTTGCTGATGAGGGGAATCGGATACATGCGCCCCGATAGCTGACAGAGGATATAAATACGACAGCCCTTTTTGTATTTTTAGCCGTTCTATGGGATCGGTATTGTCGGAAGCCCAAATTTGCTGCGAATAGCAAAGCATACCGAGATCGAAACGGTTTCCACCGCTTGAACAGCTTTCAACAAGTATATGAGGACGCTTATTAAAAATCCTGCCTAAAATATCGTATAAGCCCATTACATACCTGTGAAAAAACTCACCCTGGTTCTGGATGCAAATAGAAAAGGCGTCGCTTATATGGCGGTTCATGTCCCATTTTACATATGAAGCCTTTGTTTGATCAAGAATCCTGCCAACGTTTTCAACTATATAATCCCTGACATCGGAATTGCATAAATCGAGCACAAGCTGGTTCCGCCCAAGCGCCGGCTTTTTGCCCGGAGTTGTAACAGCATATTCGGAATGGGAACGGTATAATTCGCTGTCGATATTTATCATTTCAGGCTCAAACCACAAGCCGAATTCCAAGCCCATTTTTCGTATTTTTTCTGCAAAACGTGCAAGTCCTCCGGGGAATTTTTTCGGGTTCACGGTATAATCGCCGAGCCCGGCGTTATCGTCATTCCTGTTTCCAAACCAGCCGTCGTCAAGAACAAACAGCTCTATACCAAGCTTTTTAGCGCGTCGTGCTAAACCCAAAAGTTTGCGCTCATTGTATTTAAAAAAAAACGATTCCCATGTATTAATTACAACCGGGCGCTCTTTACCCTTCCAATCCCCGCGTACAATGTTATTGTTAATAAAATCGTGAAAATTATGGCTCACACCGTTAAAACCTCTTTCGCTGAAGGTCATTACAGCTTCGGGGGTTTCGAATGATTCATCCCTGTTTAAAACCCATTCAAAGCAGTGCGGATTAATGCCGAGATTAACGCGCACAAGCCTGTGATTCGACATTTCGACGGCTCCGTAATGATTCGCGCTGTATATTAGATTAAAACCGTAGACATAGCCGTGCTGCTCCGCCGCTCCGCGTTCGGCAAGCAGAAATCCGGGATTATGTCTGTTGCTGCTTGTCCCCGTCGTCGATGAGTTTACAAACATACCGTATTCCAAAGGCCGTTCATGACGGTTTGCTTCTTTTATCCATCCGCCGTCGAACGTAACGAAATTGAAATTGCGATCGGGCAAATCGAGCATAAGGCTCATCAGGCACCTGATTACAAGCGGTTTGTCATTGCGGTTTTCCAAAACCACGCGGCGCGTAATAACATTTGTTTTTTCATAGACAGTGTAATACATTATAAGATAA
This sequence comes from Clostridiaceae bacterium, assembly GCA_012730095.1. Lineage (GTDB taxonomy): Bacteria > Bacillota > Clostridia > DSM-8532 > DSM-8532 > DTU069. Next base: position 7,491 of record JAAYBO010000140.1, on the reverse strand, counting down.
ACATCATTCGACTCATCTTTGAGCGTTATTTCAACTGTTGAACATTCAGTTTCGGTGCCGTATGCAGACGGTAAAGTTTTTAATGGCATAAACCCATCTATTATCCTGTGGGATACGTATTTAAAATCGCAGTTAAAAGATCCGTCCGGCATTTTTATCTCGGCGGGGGAATGACGGAAATCACCTTTACCGATGCCTGACCATTCAAGGCAGAGATTGTCAAGGCAGTATGTCGGATCGGATTCATCGTAACAAACGCTTGTCCCTATGGCCGCGGTACGCTTAAGTGCGAGAGCGTCGGGAGGCTGTTCTTTCAGTATTGGACCGTAGTAAATATGTTCAAGGTGGCCGAAAGCCGTTACTCTAAACCAGTAGCTTGTGTTTTCGGTTGTCAGCCGGAATAAACCGTCTTTAAATTCAATCACTGGCTCCCCTCCTTGTTACAGTACGGAAACTTTAAATAAACAATTTATAATACTTGTGCTTCCCGGCACACGTGAGATTTGTCATTCATGCCTTAATGATAACGGCTTCGTAAGGCTTAAGAACACCGCTGGAAATCCCTGTTTTGTAGTTTGATAAAATAACTTCACCGCCGCAGTCAAACTTCTGCGGGCGGGGCGAAAAATTCAGGGCAATAATAAGGCTTTGCTCTCCGTATGTGCGTTTATACGCAAAAAGATTTTTCGTTATTCTTACCGCTTCAAAGTTTCCGTATTTTAATACATCGCTTTCAGCGCGCAGCTTAATCACAGTTTTATAAAAATTGCGGATCGAGTCCGGGTTATCAATTTGCGACTTCATGTTAATATACGTATAATTCGGGTTTATCGGAAGCCACGGTTCACCGGCGGTAAAACCCGCGTTCGGTCCGTCATTCCACTGCATCGGTGTGCGCGCGTTGTCCCTTGTGGTCTTTTTAATCATATTCCAGCGTACTTTTTGGGGAATATGAAGCCGTTTCGCCATACGGTACACATTATGCGATTCAACATCCTTTATCTGATCGATCGACGTAAAGTCAAAGTTTGTCATACCAATTTCCTGCCCCTGATAAATAAACGGTGTCCCTTTCAGTGTCAGAAGCAGAACGCACAGCATCTTTGCAGATTCACTCCGATACGTTCCGTCATCGCCGAAGCGCGAAACGCTCCTGGGCTGGTCATGGTTTTCAAGATAATTCGCATTCCATTCAAGAGCGTTCTGCCAGCGGGAAATAGTCTTTCCGAATTTCTCGGCGTTGAACTTCCTCTTAAACCATTTGACGTAAAACTGGTCAACTTCCATATGCTCAAATGAAAAGAGCATATCCAGTTCTCCGCGCTTAGCATCGCACAAATCCTTTGCCGTTTCGGGAGTTACAAAAACCGTTTCGCCGACGGTAAAGCAGTCATAATGATCCAAAACATCGCGCCTTAAACTGCGCAGAATTTCATGGGTTCCTTCCTGGGATATGTAGTGCTCGCTGCCCGTAAGAGCAAGCCTTTTTTTGCCGTCTTTTAGAGATGTTTTATACAAAAGATTTATAACATCGCAGCGAAAACCCGATATACCTTTGTCGAGCCAGAACCTTAAAATGTTTTTAACTTCCTCCAAAACTTTGGGATTATTGTAATTTAAGTCGGGCTGTTTTTTTGAAAACAAATGCAGGTAATACTCGCCGCTTTTATCATCATATTCCCAACAATCCTCGGCAAAAAAGCCTGTCCAGTTGTTTGGCGGCTTCCCGTTTTTGCCGGGCCTCCATATATAATAGTCGCGGTAGGGGCTGTTTTTATCCCTGCTTTGCTGAAACCACGCGTGTTCATCGGACGTGTGGTTAATAACAAGATCCATTATAATCCTGATATCACGTTTATTTGCTTCCTTAATTAACAGCTCCATATCCGCCATCGTTCCGTATTCAGGGTTAATATCGTAATAATCGCTTATATCATACCCATAATCGGCATTCGGAGACGGGTATACGGGGCTTAGCCATATAATACCGACACCTAAATCGGAAAGCTCGTCAAGGTGTCGGATAATGCCCTGGATATCGCCTATTCCGTCCCCGTTCGTATCCTTAAAGCTCCGCGGATAAATCTGATAGACCACGCGTTCCTTCCACCATTTAATCATACAACCACATCCATAATCTTTTTATTCTCATTAATCCAGTTCATGATATGTTCATAAGCTTCTTCAGGATATCTTAACCGCAGTTTATTCGCTGTTTCGACCGATAGTCTGCGGAATAAATTCATTGCTGCCATCAGCGCCCGGAAGCTATCGGCCTTTTCATAAAGGCCAAAAGTGTTTTTTATTTCATCCAATGTCTTTTGTTCAACCCATTCATGAAGAAACCGCCCCGCATGCCAAATGTCATAGTCTTTGCCATGCATGGCTTTTGCATGCCATTCCATCATCTGAAGCAATAATGCTTTCAGATCGTTTTCTCTTGTTTTAGCTGTCCACAGCTCACCGCGAAAGATTTGTTTTGCTATGTAAACTGAAGTAAACAAAAACATATTAATAGTTTGTATAAAAGCTGTTTCGCTGATTGTCAAAGATAATTTTGGTTTAAATACTGATGGAACTATATAGCCGCTGACATTATCCTTGTCGACTAAAACCCTGACCCCTCTGTAAAAGCTTTCCGGAGTTGTCTGATCCTTTACCATCCGGCGTAAAGCATTGCTGGAATGAAATACAATATCAACCTGATAACCGCCTTCGAATACGGTGAGTCGTTCAGGTTCGCCGCTGGAAGTATGATAGATAAATGTTGCCCAGATATTACCTAATGCTTCCAGCCATTCAGTATTATATAAATAAAATTCATCGTTATTTGCATACAAAATAATATCCAAATCGGACCATTTATCTGCCGAATGATCGGCTCGCGCTCTTGAGCCCACAATAAAAGCAGCCCTGATGTCGTCTGTTTTTTCCGCCCATGATACAAAAGCCTCTTCAAATTTGCTGAAAAATTCATTCGTTTTTATCACTTAAAATCACCTTTTCAATCTTTCAGGCATCGGTTCGGACCAGTATCATTTATAGTTTCGGCTTTGTGTTAAAAAAGAACCTTGAGAACCTGAAAATAACCTCCTAAGTGAATTGTAATCTTTATTGCCTTATAATGTCAAACAAAACGGACTAATCTTATTCATAATTTCTTTTCTTTTGCGGTTTGCTTAAATAATTATAATATAAAGACGTTAGGAAAATTTCGTCACAATTTATAATTTAGATAAAAACTAAAATATGGGTTGTATTCTAATTGATATTATGTAAATATATATATATAATTTTAGAGAAAATTTAAAAAGGATAGTTTTTTATGCAAAATACACAAGAAAAAAATAAACTTGTAAGATGGCCATATCTGTTAAGCGGCGTTGTCAGTATGCTTTTTGCCGGTATAATATATGCCTGGTCTATTTTAAAAGCACCTCTAACAGAGGAATTTGGATGGACTCCCTCCCAGCTTGCTTTAAACTTTACATTAACGATGTGCTTTTTCTGCATAGGCGGAATAGTTTCAGGTGTATTGACTAAAAAAACTTCACCTAAAGTTACAGCAGTCATTTCAGCCATTCTTGTATTTTCAGGTTTCACTATTGCGTCCCGCATGTCCGGAATTAGTGTTTTTACCCTGTACATTTCCTATGGTGTCATTTGCGGACTGGGAATCGGTATGGCCTATAATGCAATTATTTCCGCAACCAATGCCTGGTTTCCCGATAAAAAAGGTACCGCATCCGGAGCAATGATGATGGGTTTCGGCGCCAGTACGCTCGTACTTGGGAATATAGCGGCATTATTGATTAAATCCGAATCAATAGGATGGCGGACTACGTATTTAATTTTAGGCATATCAATAGGGATTATTCTGCTATTAGTCAGCTTTATTGTAAAATACCCTTCCAAAGATATAAGATTCCCGGAGGTTAAAAGCAATAAAACAGCCAAAAACAGCGCATTTATAACACGTGATTATACCACATCGCAAATGATTCGCCGATTTAGCTTTTGGAAATTTTTCATGTTCTCCATTACATTAGCTGCTGTTGGAAGTACGGTAATTAGCTTTGCCAGGGATCTTGCTTTATCGATAGGCGCAGCTGATGCTCTGGCGACCATGTTAGTAGGAGTGCTTTCTATTTTCAATGGTTTTGGAAGGATCTTTTCCGGTATACTGTTTGACAAAAAAGGCTGCCGGTTTACTATGACAACAGCTAATATCATTACAATTTCAGCTTCAGCGGTTATACTGGCCGCGGTTATTTCAAACTCTATAATACTTGGTGTTGCGGGCCTTTGCCTTGCAGGTATTTCCTACGGCAGTTCTCCCACCATAAACTCAGCTTTTACAAGCCTTTACGGCAGCAAGAATTTTCCAATGAATTTCAGTGTCGTTAATACGATACTTATTCCTGCTTCCTTTACCGCAACGGCAGCAGGTTCTCTCGTTACTGCAACCGGCTCCTATGTGGCCCCATTTATTCTGCTGATTGCATTATCAGTAGTATCGCTATTCTTAAATATAAGTATTCGGCAACCATAATAAAATTAGATATTTTATTTAGCGGCACCGCTTGTTCTATTAAAGCACAAGCCTCTTTTTGCTTAATGCCATATGTCGGTTTTAAGTTGATTAAATTATTTGTTTTTCATATATATCTTTCAGTATTAAAGCGTCTTCGGCCATCTTGTCCCTTGATTCGCATATGATTACAGGTTCTGCTTTTCTTTCGGCAAGTACTTTTGCCAAAGGCTCAAAATCCGGACCGTATTCTGTGTCCTCAAGGGTGTGATGCTTTCTTTCACCCGCATCTGTAAATTCAATACGGCTGAAATGAACGTGGAGCTTATCAGCCCTTTCTTTTCCAAGCGAATTTTCAAGAGTATTAAAAATGCAGCGGTAATCGTCGATCGTTTTCAGCACTCCGAGGCTTCGCGCATATATATGGCCGAAATCCACACAGGGAATCATTCCTTCGTGCAATCCGCACAAAAGTATTATTTCATCCAAATCTCCAAGCTGGCTTATCCTGCCCAAAACCTCGGGGCAGATTGAAATTTCAGAAAAGCCTGATAAATCGGCCTCCTTCAAGGCTTGCGCCAATGTCGGAAGAGCAAGCGACATCGCTTTTTCTCTTGACATTTTACCTACCGCGCCGGGATGGACAACTATTCTCCCGGCACCCATCCAGTCTGCAATTTGCAATGTTTTTAGTATATATTGTATAGAGTTATCCCTCTTTTTTTCTTCAACACTTGCCAGGTTAATATAGTACGGAGCATGGATACTCATCCTTATTCCGGCTTTTTTTGCTTCCTCACCAATTTTTTCAGCCGTTTCCTTCTTTATGTTCGTTCCTTTATTGCACTGGTATTCATAGGCGTTAAGACCCATTTTTTTCAACCAGCGCGGCATTTGCCACGAATGCCTGTTCCCTTCCCTGTAAAAACTTTCGGAATTTCCGGAAGGGCCAAACCATATCACACAACCGACTCCTTTCATCATTTGCCTGAATTCCGATACACCACTGCCGTGTGTAGCGTTCCCTGATTAACAGATTAGCGTTTGGGTCACTTAATTTTTATTCCAAAAATTTTCTGTGCATATGAACCTACTACAACCATATCATCAAAAATGGCGGGCGAAGCTTCCACGTTTCGTTCCACCGATATCGTATCAAAAATTTCACCGTTTTTCGGATCTATTAAATACATATATCCCGCGGAATCACAGTATATCATATAGCTTGTGCCGTCATCAGACTTAAATAGTGTTGGCGAACTCCAGCCATAATTATTCATAACTTTTGCCCATACTTCCTCGCCAGTTTCCTTGTCAACGGCAATAAGCCTTCCACCCATCTCCGTGCCAGTCTTTGCTATATTGAAAAAAACAAGGTTTGAAATATCTCCGGTACCTACTGCAGGCGTGCCGAAAAGACCGCCGTTAATTATCGTATCCTTCCAGCATTCATATGAGCGCTCCCAGATTTGCTCACCGGTTAATGCATTAATTTTCCGGATTGTAGAAATACCGTAATTCCCCTGCCTGTCAACTTCATTTCCCGTATACAGGAAAACACCGTCTGTGGTTTCCTCTATAACAATTGTACTGTCTGTATCATCTTTCAGATTAAAACACCACTTTGGGCGAAGAGTATTTATATCAACACACTGAAGCATACCTCCGTTATCGGCAAAATACATAAGATCCCTGTAAATGGCCGGAGAATTCTCTATCCCGTAGCTTCCCGTGAAATGATTCGTATATCTGTATTTTGTTATATCAGGCTCTATAGACAGTTCAGCTTTTTCAACATCAAACCGTGTATTTAACTTTATTTTGTATACAAGTCCGTTTTCACCGCACTGAAATAATGTATCGGTTTCGGCATGCACGAGCCCTGACGAATCAAACGCTCCCCAGTTTCGCGGCTGATTCGGGTCACTTCCCGGCAAAGCATATATTTCTTCCTGGTTAATCAGGTTGAAAATACGATAGTAAAAGGGCGCGGATTTTCCGCTGTTAAGCTTTTGAACGCCCATCCCGCAGTACAGAAACGGATAGCCTCTTGGATCAACAGCGGGCGTACCCTTAATCGGAAAACCGATATCTATCGGAGGCCGAGTCGGCTTACCGGTTTCAAGATCCAAAAAATGCACTTTTCCGTCCAAAGCCGCCTGGATCACTTCTACAAGGTCCGTATCCCTGAATTCGGGAGAAATGTTCATTATTCTGCGTACATTTTCCGGCCAGTGTATTATAAGAGGCTGTCCGGTCCAGCCGACGCCCGGCCACTGCGGATCAATCAACTGAAGTTCATCATAGCTCCATACAATTTCAAGTTTCTTTTCAATAACCTTTCTGCTCCCAAATGCCGCTCCGCTTCTGTAATTATCGCCACGGAACGTTGTTATCCCGTCAACCTTGCTGTAAGTTTCGGGAGGGCCGAAAACAATCTCATCTTCTCCTCTGTAATTGTTAACCGGAGTTTTACCGGAGTATATCTGGTATTTGACCTGCTGTCCGCCGCTGTTTTCAATACTGTCAGCTATTGGGACAGGGGTAATTACCGGAGTCGGTGTTGGAACGGGTGTCGGCGTCGGCGACGGCGTCGGCGCTTCCGTAGGCGTTATCGTTAAAGACTGCTGCGGGGTTTGTGTGGGTTTCACGTCTTCGCTGTCTTTATGGAGCATTTCATAGTCCCTGTATACAAAAATAAGCACTGCCAATAATACAACCGGTATTATCAACATCAAAGCTTTTCCTTTTTTAGTTTTCATTGTAACCCTCCAAACATTTTCTCTTCTGTCTCGAATATTGGCAGAACTATTAGTAACTGCTGGCAGAAAATACAATCGTTTTAAAGCAGCTAAATATTAAAAGTACTGCACTTCTTTTATAAAATCAAGGTTAAAAGCAATTTAACTACTATTTTTCAAAAAATAATATATCTTTTTTGATATTTCACCAATCACATC